>NZ_JBSFYR010000003.1:0-183900 GCF_053599875.1 Streptomyces sp. NPDC005151
GGGGAAGGAGCTACCAGGGCATTTCGGCAACGCGGGAAGCGTGCGTGCCAGGGCGTGGCCGCCCGATCAGAGGTCACCCGACAGGCTCTCAGCCGCGGGGAGTCGGTGTGGGGCATGCACGCCGTCGCCGTACCGCCGGCCGGGTCCAGCTGGCGCGACCGGCTCGCCCTGATGGCGTCGGCGCCCGTCGACCGCAGCGACGAAGCGGCGCTCGTCCGCCGGGCCGAGAAGCTGCGGCAGTCCGCCTCGCTGCTCGGCTCGAACGGACGGGCGCCCGGCGGAGCCCGTGCCGACCGGCCCCCGCGCCACCCCTGACAACCGGCGCAGCCACCGCTGCGCACAGAACGGGAGCACCATGAGAGCCGGAGGCACCCAGCCCGTCCGGTGGATACGCCGTCATTTCCACGGCATCGGATACGTCCTGATCGTTCTGATGGCGCCGTCGGTGAACGAGTTCGCGCCGGCCGCCGCGGTGGTGTGTGCGCCGATCCCGGCCGTGCACCCGCGGGTGGGCCGGCGGCCCGAGCAGGCCGCCCGACGGCCGTCGTCCACCCGCGCGGAGCGGGGTCCGGCGCCGTGGTTCAGCGCCGGGCCCCGCCGAGGCGGCCCTCCAGCTGGACCAGCAACTCGCTGAGCTGGGAGCTGAGTTCGCCACGGGTCCGTTCGTCGAGACCGGACAGCACGGTGCGTTCGTACGCCAGTTGCCGGGGCAGCAGCTGGTCGACCAGGGCGCGCCCCTCGTCGGTGAGACGGACGTGCGCGACGCGGCGGTCCCGGGCGTCGCTGCGGCGGTCGACCAGGCCGCGCTCCTGGAGGCCCCGGAGGCGTTTGGTGACGGCAGCGCCGGAGGAGAACGTCTCCCTGGCCAGTTCACCGGGGGTGAGTTCACGGTTGGTACGGCGCACCGCGCCGAGCAGGTCGAACTCGGCGCGGCTCAGTCCTGCGGAGCGCAGCGGGGCGTCCTCCGCCTGCTGGAGCAGGGCGGCGCAGCGGTTGATGCGCCCGATGAGTTCCATCGGTCCGGTGTCCAGCTCCGGGTTGACGGCCTGCCACTGCCGTACCACCGAGGCGACGATGTCGTCGGTCACACCGCTCCGTTCTCCTGGGCGGGGACGATCAGCCCCTGCCGTGTTGCTGTCGCCGCGAGCGTACGGTGTCCGGCCTGCTCCGCCGCGAGGACCCGCTCCTCGGGCAGGGCGCGCTGCCACCATTCGCCCGCCGCGGTGTCGCCCGCCTCGCGCAGCTCGACGAGCGATCCCGTCAGCGCGCGGCGCGCGGCGTCGAGTGCGGCGGGTGCGGGTGCCGGGGCGGCCAGGGTCCGTGCGGCGTGGGCGCGGGCCCGGTCGGTGGCGGCAAGGGCCTGTTCCAGGCGCCCGGCGGCCCGGCGGTTGGTGACGGCCATGGCGGCGAGCAGTCCGACGGCGGCGCCGATGACGGTGTCCAGGACCCGGTCGCCGATGAGTTCACCGGCCGGATGGGTGCCGCCGAACTCGATGACGAGGAGGGCCATCGGGGTCACGGCGATGGAGCCGAGCCAGTAGTTGCGGGTGATCAGTGCCTCGGCGGCGAAGCTGAAGAAGAGGCAGCAGCCGATGAGCGCCAGCGGCCCCGTCCGGGTGACGGGGAGGACGGCGGCGAAGACGAGCACGCCGATGAGGTTGCCGAGGGTGCGCTGCAGGGCCCGGTTCCAGGAGAGCGTGACGTTGGCCTGGTAGAGGGAGGCCGCGGTGACGATCGCCCAGTAGGGGCGGCCGACGCCGAGAGCCATGGAGACGTATCCGGCGAGGGCGCAGCCGATGAGGGTACGGGCGGCGATGGGCAGCAGTGGGGAGCCGGGGGCGAGCGCGCGCAGCAGTGTCCGGCGGGCGTCGCGGCGGCTGCCGGTCCGCCGGGCGGCGCGCTCGGCGTCGGTCCCGAAGAGCTCCTCGGCCGTGCCGGGGACGGGCGGCGGGGTGGGGACGGGCCCGCGGGCCCGGGTCTGCTCCGCCCAGGCACGCAGTCGGTCGGGGTCGGCGGTGCGGGACCCGAGGGCAGCTTCGGCGAGGGCGGCTTCGGCGTGCACGAGGAGCCGTTCCAGCGCCCGGCGTACGGGGGTGGGGCGCCCGGCGGCGAGCAGCGTCTGCCGGCCGGCGTGCACGGCGGCGGCCGCGGCGTGCCGGGTGCGGTGCCCCGGGTCGGTGGCGTACGCGGCGGCGGCGTTCAGCGCGCGGGCCGTGGCGCGGCGCTCCGGGCCCTCCCGGCGGATCAGGGCGGGAACGACGGTGACCAGCCAGGCGACCGCGCCCGCCGCCACGGTGAGCGCGAGGTGCCCTGGCACCTGGCCGAGGTGCTGCGGGGCGAAGAGGGCGGCCGAGGTGACGAACGTGAAGATCACATGCCCGGGAGGCCCGATGCGGGTGGCGTCGCAAAGCACTTTCTGCCCGGCCGCGAGGAGTGCGCCGACGGCGATCAGCACGGCCGTCGAGTCGGTGAGCGAGGCCGTGACCAGGGAGATCGCAATGCCGACGAGCATGCCGAGGACGACTCCGGCGACGGTACGGGCACGGCGGGTGTACGGGAGGCTGTGGCCGTACAGCGCACAGAGCGAACCGGCCATCGTGTACATGACGAGGTCGAGCCGGTCGAAGGCGAAGAGCATCAGATTCGGCACGGCGGAGGCGACCACCACGCTCAGCGCCGGCTTGAACCACATGTCCGAGGGGCGGGCCAGGCGCAGGGCGGGGGCCAGCGGAAGTCTACGGACGGAGGGCTGCCGGGTTCGCATGGTCATATCACTCACCCAAATACCTTAGCAGGTATTACACCCGTAAATCATTTCTCCCGGATCACGGGGTCCGTCGCCCGGATGGCCCGGCTCCACGGCCGGTCGTAGGTTGCGAGGAGACCCGCACACACGCGCGTCCCCGGAAGAGAAACAGAGGGAACGGAATGAAGCTCTCCGAACCGGTGCCCGGCGGTCCCTGCTGGATCGAGCTGAGCACCCCGGACGTCCCGGCGGCCACATCGTTCTACGCGGCGCTCTTCGGCTGGCGGTCCGAGACCGATCCGCGCGAGGAGGCCGGCGGCTACACGATGGCGCACCTCGGAGCTGCGCGCGTCGCCGCCCTCAGCCCGGTCCACCAGCCAGGCCGGCCACCCGCCTGGACGGTTTCGTTCGCCACCGAGGACACGGACGCCACGGTGGAGAAGGTGACATCGGCGGGCGGCTCACTGCTGGTCGGCCCGATGGACGTCTTCGACCAGGGGAGATTCGCGGTCGCCGCGGACCCGTCCGGCGCGGTGTTCTCGCTGTGGCAGGGCCGGGCCTTCGCGGGCGCCGAGCTGCTGAACGCTCCGGGCTCGCTCGGCTGGGTCGAACTCGTCACCCGCGAGGCCGATCCCGCACTCGCCTTCTACCCGGCGGTCTTCGGCTGGACCGTCACCGCGTCGAAGACCTACCCCCAGTGGGGTGTCGACGGCGCCGACTTCGGCGGCCTGCTGGCGCGCGACGACACGCTCCCGCCCGAGGCGCCGCCGAATTGGCTGCCCTATTTCGCGGTGGCGGACGTCGACGCGACCGCGACCACCGCGCAGGGTGCGGGCGGTGAACTGATGATGCCGCCGACGACCCTCCCGGGCGGCCGGCGGATCGCGGTGGTCCGCGACCCGCAGGGAGCGGTGTTCGGGATCCACGGGGCAGGCGACGAAGGCTAGGACCTTTCCCCCGGTATGCCGGAGGACGTCAGAGGCCGGACGTTCCGGCGCCGAAGGGCTCCTCAGGATTGAAGGGCTCCTCAGGATTACGGAGTCCCTCGGCCGCGTCCGAGACCCGGCGCAGCAGATCGAAGAAGACAGCCTGCTCCTCGGCCGAGAGCGGACCGAGGAAGACCTGGTTCATCCTGGCCGCCCGCAGGGAGATTCTGCGGTGGGTGCGCGTCCCGTCCTCGGTGAGCTGCAGCAGGGAGCGGCGGCCGTCCTGCGGGTCGCGCACCTTGTCCAGCAGCCCGCGTCGCGAGAGCCTGCTGATGACCTCGGCGATGGTGGAGCGGTCGAGTCCGACCCGCTCCCCCACCGTGCGCTGATCGAGGCCGGGCTCGGCGATCAGGGCATTGAGCACGGCGAACTGCGGAGAGGTCGTCTCCTCCGAGACCATCGTGTTCCACAGCAGGTAGTGCGCCTGCTGGAGGCGGCGGGCCAGATGCCCGGGGTGCCTGCTCAAGTCGACCGCGGACACTGACATCGCCCTCTCTGCTGCTTCTTCTCTCTCCAGGATCTCAGTGTACTGAGGGTCTTGACCCCGTTACCCCAGCATGGATAGCTTCTGGCGCGTCAACAAATACTCAGTGCACTGAGCAATGGGGGGAGAGGGTGATGAGCTGGTCCTCGCCGAGCCGCACCCCGGTGTCACAACACAGCAGGTGCGCGCGCCACCGGCCGGTAGCCGCTCACCGCCGACACGATCGGCACCACCGCGCCACCCATGCCCCGGGGGCTCACCGCGCTGCACGCCCTCGAGGCCGCGTGACCCGGGCGTCCGGCGCACCTCGTTCCCCTCGGAATCCACCCGTCTCCGGAGCCGCGACATGACAAGCCCTGACATGACCACCCATCCACTGCCCGACGGGCTGAGTCAGCGGGACATCGACGCCGAGGTCGCCAAGGTCAACGCCGCCGCGCCCGCCGGTGCGCACCATCCGCTGCGCGACTACCCTCCGTACCGCAGCAGCCACTATCGCCACCCCCACCGGCCACTCATCCCGCTGGCCGATCCCGAGGCCGTCGAGCTGTCCGGACCCGCTTTCGGCGTCACGGACGTCACCGCGTTCGACCGCGATCTGACCCGGCAGCACCAGGGCGAGCCGCTCGGTGAACGCATCACCGTCTCCGGCCGCATCCTGGACCGGGCGGGCCGCCCGGTCCGCGGGCAGCTGGTCGAGGTGTGGCAGGCCAACGCCTCGGGGCGGTACGCGCACCGGCTCGACCAGCACCCGGCGCCCCTGGACCCCAACTTCACCGGGTTCGGCCGCTGTCTGACCGGCGACGACGGCGGCTACAGCTTCACCACCGTCAAGCCCGGCGCCTACCCGTGGCGCAACCACGACAACGCCTGGCGCCCCGCGCACATCCACTTCTCGCTCTTCGGGACGGCGTTCACCCAGCGCCTGGTCACCCAGATGTACTTCCCTGGCGACCCGATCTTCCCGTACGACCCGATTCTCCAGTCCGTCACCGACCCGGCCGCCCGGGAGCGGCTCGTCGCGACGTACGACCACGACCGTTCGGTCGCCGAGTGGTCGCTCGGTTTCCGCTGGGACATCGTTCTCGACGGACCGTCCGCCACCTGGATCGAGGAAGGCCACCACTGATGACCCACGCCCCGACCCCGTCCCAGACCGTCGGCCCGTTCTACGGGTACGCGCTGCCGTTCGCCGGTGGCGGCGACATCGCGCCCCTCGGCCATCCGGACACGATCACCGTGCACGGACTGGTGCTCGACGGCAACGGTGACCCCGTCCCCGACGCGCTGATCGAGATCTGGCAGCCCGCCCCAGACGGCTCGCGCACGGGCCGCCCCGGCTCGCTGCGGCACGACCCGGTCACCGGCCGGGCCATCGGCCGCGACGGCGTCGGATTCACCGGCTTCGGCCGCGTCCCGACCGACGCCGACGGCCAGTGGGCGGTACGGACCCTGCCGCCGGGCGGTGTCCCGTATCTCTCGGCCGCCGTCTTCGCCCGCGGGCTGCTCCACCACCTGTACACCCGGATCTACCTGCGGGCCGCGGACGGCGCCGTGCCGGCCGGTGACCCACTGCTGGAGTCGCTGGACGCGGAACGCCGGGCCACACTGATCGCGACGCCCACGGACCGGCGCACCCACCGGTTCGACATCCGCCTGCAGGGCGCCGGCGAAACGGTCTTCCTGGAGTTCACGTGACGTACGAGAGCGATGCCGGCCTGCTCGCCCCCGGGCGGGCCGGCTCCCCCGCCGAGACCAGCACCGGCGACCGCGCCGTCCTGCAGGCGATGCTCGACGCCGAGGCGGCGCTGACCCGCGCCCAGTCCGCATGCGGACTCGCCCCGGCGGAGGCCGGGCGGGCGGTGACGCAGGCGGCGGACGCCGACCGCTTCGACGTACGGGACCTGGCGCTCCGGGCGCGCTCCGGCGGCAACCCGGTCATCCCCCTGGTCGCCGACCTCACGGCAGCGGTGCCCGAGGAGGTGCGGCCGTATGTGCACCGGGGTGCGACCAGCCAGGACATCCTGGACACTGCGGCGATGCTCGTCGCCTCACGCACACTGGCCGGGGTGCTCGACGATCTGGTGCGGGCGGCGGACGAGCTGGCGCGGCACGCCGCCGCGCACCGCGACACACCGATGGCGGGCCGTACGCTCACGCAGCACGCCGTGCCGACCACATTCGGGCTCAAGGCCGCCGGGTGGCGTGCGCTGATCCTCGACGCGCGGGACCGGCTGGCTTCCGTACGGGATTCCCTCCCCGCCCAACTCGGGGGTGCGGCGGGAACCCTGGCCGCCTTCTCCGCCTTCTCCTTCGAGGAGAAGAGCGCGGACGGACTCGCCCTCGTCGCCGCGTACGCACGCGAACTCGGCCTGGTGGAACCGGTGTTGCCCTGGCACACCCTGCGCACCCCGGTCGCCGATCTCGCCGGGGCGCTCGCCTTCACCGCGGGCGCGCTCGGCAAGACAGCGGCCGATGTGCTCACGCTGTCCCGTACCGAGATCGGCGAGGTCGAGGAGGGCCAGGTCGGCGGTTCGTCCGCCATGCCGCACAAGGCGAATCCCGTGCGCGCCACGCTGATCGCGGCCGCCGCCCGCCGGGCGCCCGGCCTGGCGGCCACGCTGTACGGCTCGCTGGCCGCCGAGGACGAGCGGCCCGCCGGGGCGTGGCACGCCGAGTGGGAGCCGCTGCGCGATCTGCTGCGGCTCGTCGGCGGTGCCGCGCGGGACGGCGCCGAACTCGCGGCGGGGCTGCGGATCGTCCCGTACGCCATGCTGGAGAACCTCCACCTCACCGACGGTCTGATCGTCTCGGAGCGGCTGGCCGCCGCCTTCGCCGAACGCATCGGCCGGGCCCGCGCCAAGGACGTCCTGGCGGGCGCGGCGGACCGGGCCCGGTCCGAGACGACCGACCTCTCCGATGTGCTCTTCGACGTCCTGTACGAGGAGCCGGAGCTCGCCGGTCTCGATCTGGCCGAACTGACCGACCCCGCCCGGTACACCGGATCCGCGGGCCTCCTCACCGACCGCGCACTGGACCGCCGATGACTTCCCCGCCCGACCGCCTTCTGCACCACCGTACGGAGGGCCCGGCCGCCGCTCCCCCGCTGCTGCTCGGACCCTCGCTGGGTACGTCGGCCGGGCTCTGGGACGCCGTCGCGCCCGACCTCTCCGCCGCCCACCGGGTCGTACGGTGGGATCTGCCCGGGCACGGCGGATCGGCCGCGGACCTGATCGGGCCGGGCGCGACGGTCGCCGATCTTGCCGCGCTGGTGGTGGAGTTGGCCGACTCGCTGTCCCTGGACCGGTTCTCGTACGCGGGGGTGTCGCTGGGCGGCGCGGTCGGACTCTGGCTCGCCGTCCACCACCCGGAGCGCATCGACCGGCTCGCCGTCGTCTGCTCCTCCGCGCACTTCGGCGAGCCCGGGCCGTGGCAGGAGCGGGCGGCGCTGGTCCGGCGGGACGGGCTCGCACCGGTCGCGGCCGGGGCCGCGGCACGCTGGTTCACACCCGGTTTCACCGCGCCGGAGCTGCTCGACGATCTCCGGGCCACCGACCCTTCCTCCTACGCCGCCTGTTGCGACGCGCTCGCCGCGTACGATCTGCGGCCCCGGCTCCCGGAAATCCGGGCGGCGACGCTGGTGATCGCGGGGCGCGAGGACCCGGCGACACCCCCCGCGCACGCCCGGGAGCTCGCCGACGCGATCCCCGGCGCCACGCTCACCGAGCTTGCTGCGACCTCGCATCTGGCGCCCGCCGAGAACCCCGAGGCGGTACGGGTGGCACTGCGCGGCCACTTCGGTGCGAACGGGAACGGTCCCAGTGGCATGGCGGTGCGGCGGGAGGTGCTCGGCGATGCGCATGTGGACCGGGCACAGGCCGGCACGACCGGATTCACCGCCGGCTTCCAGGATTTCATCACCCGGTACGCCTGGGGCGAGATCTGGACCGACCCCACCCTGTCGCGCCGTGAGCGCAGCCTGATCACACTCACGGCGCTCGTCGCGCACGGGCACCACGACGAACTGGCGATGCACGTCCGGGCGGCACTGCGCAACGGTCTGACGCCGGAGGAAATCGGCGCGGCGCTGCTGCAGACCGGGGTCTACTGCGGTGTGCCTGCCGCGAATTCGGCGTTCGCGGTGGCCCGCCGGGTCCTGGAGGAGATACAGGAGACCGACGGGCCGGACGCCTCTCTGCCGAACTGACCGTCTCGGACCAGCCGGCCGTCGCGGGCGATGACCCGGCCGGCCCGTACCACCACGGCCGGGACCGGGCGGTCCACCACGGCCTCCGGCAGCGAACCGGAGGCGAGAACATCGACGTGGGGCAGCATCGTCCGACGGCATGTGTACACGCCTGCGCCCCCGTACGCGAACGTACGGGGGCGCAGGCTGCTGTGTACGGCAGAATTCCGTCAGCCGAGGCCGCGGGCGTCCTGCTTCAGGGCCGTGTCCACGGTCAGGGCCGTCGCCACGACGAGGCTGAGCAGCGGTTCGGGCAGCTGGTAGTGGATCTGCAGCACGTAGTTGTCCGCCGTCGTGAACATCGTCTTCGCGAGGCCTTCCCAGGTCTTGGTGATCCGGGCGATCTCGGCGTCGTTGTGGTCGACGATCGCGAAGTTCCAGGCGCGCCAGTTCTCCGCCTTGATGGCACCGACCTGCTGACCGTCCACCATGATGGCGAAGTTGATCTTGCCTATGGCGTTCTGCTGCACGATCTCGCCGACCGGCTGCCCGTCCGGGCGCTGCACGATGACCCGGGACTTGATGAACTTCGCCGGCCGGGTCAGCAGCAGCTGCGGCCGCCCGTACGCGTCACGGATCTCCAGCTTGTGGGTCAGATACTGATCGATGCTGGAAACGAACCGCAGCACCTTGCGCAGCGCGCTCTGGCCGACCTGGATGACCGAGCCGATCGTGTTGCCCTGCTGATCGAAGACGCGGTACTCGTTCGTCACCTCGATCAGCTTGGCCTTCTGGTTCACGACCAGGACCTGCTGATTGAAGAGCGTGGCGCCGCCGGGAGCCGCACCCTGCTGCTGGGGGACGGCCTGCTGATGCTGGGGGGCCGCCTGCTGGTGGGGCACCTGGACCTGAGCGGGAGCCTGCGCGGGAGCCTGGGGCTGCTGTCCGCCGGCCGGGTTCGTGTGCTCGGTCCACTGGGAACCGTCCCAGTAGCGCAGCAACTGGGGCGCGCCGTGCGGATCCGGATACCAGCCCACAGATACGTTCGAGTGCGTTGTCACCGGGGCACACTATCCCGCCGATCCGACAGGGCGAGCCCCATCCCTCACATTAATAGCATCCCCGCACTCGTTGAAACTTCACACACCGCGTAGGATGTCGGGGATGACCAGACTCAGCGAACGGACCGACCGACGACGGGACGGCGCCCGCGCGTCGGCCGTTCTCGGCTGGCTGCTCATCCTGCTGGCCATGGTCTCGTGCTGTTCGCTCGCCGGGACGGGCGCGGCCGCACACCACGCCACGGTCCGAACCGCGGCCGCGACGCCTGCTCTGACTCCGTCCCCGGCCTCTGCCGCGCGGATCGTCGTGGCCGTCGCACCGGACGGCCGGGGCGTCAGCAGTTCCTGCCATGGTGTCTCGGAGCACGCGACACCCGTCGTGCTGCCCGCCCAGGCCGCACCTGTCGCGCTCCCCGGCTCGGCTGTCACCGCTCCGGTCGGCCGGCTCGCCGGCGCCGCCGGTATCCGCGGCCCCTCCAACGACGCCGTGGGCGCCGTCGACCATCTCCGCCTTCAGGTTCAACGGATCTAGAAGCAGGGCCCGTTCTCCCGCCCTGCCCTCTTTCCGTACATCGTGTTGAACCCGAGGACTCTCCATGGCTTCCACAAAGAATCAGAACACCCCTGCCGCCGCGCGCCGCGCCAAGCTCGAGGAGGCCCGCCGCAAGGAGCGGGCCCGCGAGCGCAGGAACCGCGTCATCACCATCTCCGCCTCCGTCGCCGTCGTCGCCGCACTCGTCGCGGGCGGCGGCTATCTGATGTCCGCAGCCGACAAGCAGGACCGGGCCGGGGAGAAGGCCAAGTCCTCCCCCGTCCAGGGCGAGCGGAGCTGGGACAAGCTCGCCCGGGACCATGTCGAGAAGCCGGTCGACTTCCCGATGAACCCGCCGGTCGGCGGCGACCACAACCCGGTCTGGATGAACTGCGACGCCGACGTCTACACCGAAGCGATCCCGAACGAGAACGCCGTCCACTCGCTGGAGCACGGCGCGGTCTGGGTCACGTACAACGACAAGGCGCAGCCCGCCGACATCAAGAAGTTCGCGGACCGCGTCGCCAAGACCCCGTACTCGCTCATGAGCCCCGTGAAGGACCAGGACGCCCCGCTGATCCTCAGCGCCTGGGGCAAGCAGGTCACGGTGAAAAGCGCGACCGACGCACGCGTGGCGCAGTTCTTCACCAAGTACGTCCAGGGTCCGCAGACACCTGAGCCGGGCGCCGCCTGCACCGGCGGGATCGCCAAGTGACGTCCTCGGTCCGCGCGCCGCGGCCGATGGTGCTGGCGGGTGCTGCGGTGCTGCTGCTGGCCCTGGGGCTGGTGGCACTCATGCTCGTACGGCCGTCCTCGTCCCTCCCGCAGGGAGCGGCCCGGTCGGCCGTGCCCGCGGAGACGTCGGTCGATGTGGGGTTCGCACGTGACATGTCGATCCACCATCAGCAGGCGGTCGAGATGTCGTTCATCATCCGTGACCGGACGTCCGACGAGGACGTACGGCGGCTCGCGTACGACATCATCAACACGCAGGCCAATCAGCGCGGCATGATGCTCGGCTGGCTGGAGATGTGGGGCCGCGCCAAGAGCTCCGGCCGCCCGCCGATGGAGTGGATGGGCCACACCGTCGCCCCCAGGGGCGACGGTTCGCTGATGCCGGGCATGGCGACCGACACCGAGCTGGACGCGCTGCGGGCGGCGAAGGGCAAGGACGCCGAGGTGCGGTTCCTCCGGCTGATGACCGTGCACCACCGGGCCGGTGCGGAGATGGCGCAGGCGGCGGCCGACGCGGCGGGCACGGACGAGATCAGGAATCTGGCGGCGGGCATGGTCCTGGGCCAGCAGTCGGAGATCAGGCTGATGGCCGACATGCTGAAGGAGCGCGGCGCCACGGCATGAGCCGGCGGGCCGGGGTGTGGTGGTCCCGTACATGCGTACGCGGCCACCACGCCCTGCTTGATGCGGTCCGTCGGACGACGACCGGCCGGGGACGCGCCGGGGCTTCGTTCCGTCTGCGGGGCTGACGTCGAGCGTGAATGCGTCGCTGCGGCGAACGGCACGTCGGCGACCACACCCGGTCACTTCGGGGTCGCGGCCCGCACTTCGAACACGGCGGGTTCCGCTGCATGCTGCGAGGGGAGCCGGTGCCCGCTCCGGACCGTACTGACGTGCGGAATCGCATAGGCTCAGCAGCGATATGAAGAGCAACCTCACGACGCTGGGGCCCAAGGCCGACAAGGACACCGTGCGACGGAGCAACCTCAGCCTGGTGCTGCGGGCCGTCCGCGACGAGGGCGAGCGCGAGGCGACCAGGGCCGGGGTGGCCGCACGCGTGGGGCTGACCCGTGCCGCCGTGTCCTCGTTGGTCGAGCAACTGCTCGACAGTGGGTTCCTCACCGAGTCCGGCAAGACGTTCAGCGGGCAGGCCGGGCGCCCCGGCACCGCACTCAAGGTGGCGCGCACCGGCCCCGCCGGGCTCGGCGTCGAGGTCAACATCGACTACGTGTCGGTCTGTGTCGTGGACCTGGCGGGCACCGGCCGGGTCCGGCTGACGGAACACCTCGACAACCGGGGCGCTCCGCCCGCCGAGGTGCTGGCACGGGCGGCCCGGATCGCGGCCCGCACCCTGGATTCGGCGGCCGAACAGGAACTGTTCCCGGTCGGGGTGGCCCTGGCGCTGCCCGGACTGGTGTCCGGCGGCGAGGTGCGCCAGGCGCCCAACCTGGGCTGGAATCAGGTCCCGGCGGAGGAACTCTTCGCCGCGTCGCTCGCCGCACTGCGCCCCGGCCATCCGGAACTGCCGGTGAGTTCGGAGAACGAGGCCAATCTGGCGGCGCTGGCCGAGCTCTGGTTCGGCGGGCTCGACGAGATCCGCAGCTTTCTGTATCTGACGGGCGAGATCGGTGTCGGTGGCGCCCTGGTCATCGACGGTGAACTGCTGCGCGGTGCGCACGGGTTCGCCGGTGAGATCGGGCATGTGGTGGTGGACGTGGAGGGGCCGGAGTGCCGGTGCGGTTCGCGCGGCTGCCTGGAGCAGTACGCGGGACAGGCGGCGCTGCTGCGGGCGGCCGGGATCGAGGACACCGGCAGCGGCATCGGGGTGGCCGAGCTGGAGCGGCGCGCCCTGGCCGGGGACGAGCGGGCCGTGGCCGCCGTGGTGGAGGCGGGCCGGATGCTGGGGCGGGTGCTGTCCGGGGCGGTGAATCTGCTCGACCCGGACGCGGTGGTGCTCGGCGGGATATACCGGGGCCTGATGCCGTGGCTGTCGCCGCCCGTCGACGAGGAGCTGACGGGCCGGGTGGTGTCCGGGCTGTGGTCCCCGCGCGGCGGCCGGCTGCGCGCCTCGTCGGTCGCGGGCGACGCGGCACGGGGTGCGGCGGCGCTGGTGATGCAGGACGTACTGACCGACCCGGTGGCGTACGCGGCGCGGATGGCGGGCTGAAACCGGAGCCGGGCCGCACCCGCCTGACACAGGCACGCCCCGGACTCAAACGCGGGGGCGGACCTGCCTGACACAGGTACGACCCGGACTCAAACGCGGGGGCGGACCCGCCTGACACAGGTACGGCCCCGCAGCATCCGCCCGTGCTGTCAGCGGACCCCGAGCAGGTGGTCCATCGCCAACTGGTCCAGCACCTCGAACGCCATGCCGCGCTCGGCCGCCGCGTTCACGTCGAAGTCCTCGAACGCCGAGCGGTCGGCCAGCAGCCCCGCCACGCCGTCCTCGGCCGTCGGCCGGGCCAGCTCGTCGAGCCGGGACGCGCGCAGCGCCTCCTGGACCGCCGGGTCGGCGCGGAAGGCGGCGGCGCGCTCCTTGAGGATGAGGTAGTTGCGCATGCAGCCCGCGGCCGACGCCCAGACACCGTCGTAGTCCTCGGTCCGCGGCGGCTTGAAGTCGAAGTGGCGCGGGCCCTGGTAACCGGCGGTCTCCAGCAGGTCGACGAGCCAGAACGCCTGGCGCAGGTCACCGGCGCCGAAGCGCAGGTCCTGGTCGTACTTGATGCCGGACTGGCCGTTGAGGTCGATGTGGAAGAGCTTGCCCGCCCAGATGGCCTGTGCGATGCCGTGCGGAAAGTTCAGCCCGGCCATCTGCTCGTGGCCGGTCTCCGGGTTGACGCCGACCAGTTCCGGGCGCTCCAGGCGCTCGATGAAGGCGAGCGCATGGCCGATGGTCGGCAGCAGGATGTCGCCGCGCGGCTCGTTCGGCTTGGGCTCGATGGCGAACTTCAGGTCGTAGCCCTGCTCGACGACGTAGTCACCGAGCAGGTCGAAGGCCTCCTTCATCCGGTCGAGAGCGACCCGGATGTCCTTCGCTCCGCCCGACTCGGCGCCTTCGCGGCCGCCCCACGCCACATAGGTGGTGGCGCCCAGCTCGACGGCGAGGTCGATGTTGCGGAGGGTCTTGCGCAGCGCGTACCGGCGTACGTCCCGGTCGTTGGCGGTGAACCCACCGTCCTTGAAGACGGGGTGGGTGAAGAGGTTCGTCGTCGCCATGGGCACGACGAGCCCGGCCGCGTCCAGCGTCTGCCGGAACCGCTTCACGATGCTCTCGCGCTCGGTGTCCGACGAGCCGAACGGGATCAGGTCGTCGTCGTGGAAGGTCACCCCGTAAGCACCCAGCTCGGCGAGGCGCTGCACGGTCTCGACGGGGTCGATCGCCGCGCGGGTCGCGTCGCCGAACGGGTCGCGCCCCTGCCAGCCCACGGTCCACAGGCCGAAGGTGAACTTGTCCCCCGGGGTGGGCTTGAAGCGTTCCGTCATTGTCTGACCACCTTCGGTGCCGTCGGGTCCGCGGCCGGCAGAGGCCGCCGAACCCCTATTTGTTCAGTGTCATGACTAATCATGCACGGTGCCCTGTGGAGACGTAAACCCTCCACCACCGGGAATCCAGAGTGCCCCTGTTCCGGGTGGGCTCGATCGCGTAATTTGTTTTCCGTACGATCAAATGGATCGCACCGGCCCTCCGCCCTCTGTGGCCCCCCTGCACCGCGAGAATGAGGTATCCCCATGCCGCCGCGTACCGTCGTCATCGGCGTGGACAGCTCCACTCAGTCCACCAAGGCGGCCTTCGTCGACGCCGCAACCGGTCAGCTGCTCGCCGTCGGACGCGCCCCGCATGTCGTCACGGGCGAGGCGGGGGCCCGCGAGACCGACCCCGAGGTGTGGTGGCAGGCGCTGCGCACCGCCGTCGCCGCCGGCCTGAAGGAGTCCGGCGTGCCCGCCGCGGCCGTCACCGGCATCGCGGTCGCCGGTCAGCAGCACGGCCTGGTCGTCCTCGACCGTGCGGGCCGCCCGCTGCGCCCGGCCCTGCTGTGGAACGACACCCGCTCCGCCCCGCAGGCCGCTGCCCTCACCGCCGCGCTGGGCGGTGCGGACGCCTGGACCGCCCGCACCGGATCGGTTCCGGTGGCTGCGATGACCGCGTCGAAGTGGCAGTGGCTGCGTGAGAACGAGCCGGAGACCGCCGCCGCGACCGCCGCGATCCGCCTCCCCCACGACTTCCTCACCGAACGGCTGACGGGTGCGGCCGTCACCGACCCCGGCGACGCGTCGGGCACCTGCTGGTACTCCACCGCCACCGGCACATACGACCCCCAGCTGCTCGAACTGCTCGGCCTGGATGCCGCGTTGCTGCCCGAGGTGGCCGAGACCGGTGCGTCCCGAGCCGGTTCGCTGACCGAAGAGGCGGCGCAGGCGCTCGGCCTGTCGGCCGGGATCGCCGTGGCGGCGGGCACGGGCGACAACATGAGTGCCGCCGTCGGCCTCGGTCTCGGCGGCGCCGGACTGCTGGACCACCCCGTTCTCAGCCTCGGCACCTCGGGGACGGTCTTCGCCGCCTCCCGGACCCGGCCCGCATCGGCGGCGCTCTCCGGTTTCGCCGCGGCCGACGGCACGTACCTCCCGCTGGCCTGCACGCTCAACTGCACCCTCGCCGTGGACAAGGTCGCCGCCCTGCTCGGCCTGGACCGCAACGACGCGGCGCCCGGCGGCGAGGCGGTGCTCCTCCCCTATCTCGACGGCGAGCGGACCCCCGATCTGCCCACCGCCTCCGGTCTGCTCACCGGACTCCGACATGACACCACCCCGCAGCAACTGCTCGGCGCCGCCTACGAAGGCGCGGTCGTCACCGTGCTGCGCGCCCTGGACGAGCTGCTGCGGGCCTGCGGGCTCGACCCGGCCGACCCCGAGGTCGCCGCCCGCCCGCTGCGCCTGATCGGCGGCGGCGCGCAGGGGCGCACCTGGGTGGAGACCGTACGACGGCTGTCGGGGCGGCCCGTGATCGTGCCCGGCAGCGGCGAACTGGTGGCCCTGGGAGCGGCCGCTCTCGCCGCGGCGGCGGCCTTCGGCGAGGACCCCGTCGCGATCGCCACCGGCTGGAATGCCGGCGGGGGATCCGAGGCGGACACCGAACTGCCACCCATGGCACGGGACATGGACACCTGGAACCGGGTCAACTCGGTGCTGGAGCGGGCCGCCGGACCTCTGCTCGGCGGGGACCGGTAGCCACCCCGCCGCCACATCCCGCAACGACCGCTGACTGAGACCGACCGGCAATGGGGGGCGGCGTCACGGGGCTGGGGCGCGCATCTCGCGGCGTTGTCGTCCATCACCATGGCTCCGCCATGGCTCAATCCTCCGCCTTGCGATGCACGCACCCCAGCCCCGCTCCTTCACCCCCCCCATTGCCGGTCGGTCTAACTGTCACTCGCCTCCGCCGGCCCGGGACAACGGCATCCCGGCAGCCCCCGGACCGGTTTGGGGGTGGCATGTGATCTTCACTAGTATCCGGCGATGATCATAAGAAGAAGGCTGACGGTCGGGGTGGGCATCCTGCTCGCCACCCTGACCGCCGGGCTCGGCACGGCCCTCCCCGCCGCCGCCGATGAAACCCCCACCAAAGCCTCCCCCAAGGTCGAGCTGGTGCTCGACGTCAGCGGTTCCATGCGGACCCGTGACATCGACGGCCAGTCCCGGATGACCGCGGCGAAGCAGGCGTTCAACGAGGTCCTGGACGCGGTGCCGGAGCAGGTGCAGCTCGGTATCCGGACCCTCGGCGCCGACTACCCGGGCGACGACCGGAAGGTCGGCTGCAAGGACACCAAGCAGCTCTACCCGGTCGGCCCGCTCGACCGGGTGGAGGCGAAGACCGCGGTCGCGACGCTGGCCCCCACCGGCTGGACCCCGATCGGGCCCGCCCTGCTGGGCGCCGCCGACGATCTCGAAGGCGGCGACTCCACCCGCCGGATCGTGCTGATCAGCGACGGCGAGGACACCTGCGGCCCGCTCGACCCGTGCGAGGTGGCGCGCGACATCGCCGCCCGCGGCATCCACCTCGTCATCGACACGCTGGGCCTGGTACCGAACGCCAAGATCCGCGAGCAGCTGACCTGCATCGCCGAGGCGACCGGCGGCACCTACACCGCCGTTCAGCACACCGATGAACTCTCCGGCCGCGTCAAGCAGCTCGTCGACCGGGCGGCCGAGCCCGTCGTCACCCCCGTGGCCACCGAGGGCGCGGACAGCTGCTCCGCCGCGCCTCAGCTCAAGGCGGGTCTCTACACCGACCGCGAGAAGTTCGGCGAGCACCGCTGGTACCGGGTGGATGTACTGCCCGGCCAGGAGCTGCGCGCCTCGGTGAGCGTGTCCGCGGACCGCGCCGTCAACAACGACTACGGCGTGCTGCTGCGCGCGGTGACCGTGCACGGCCGCGAGATCGTCAGGGGTTCGGAGTCCGGCACCGGTCGCACCGATGCGATCTCGTCCGGGCTGCGCTACCCCAAGCCCGAGCAGGACGGCACGGACAGCGGGGACGAGCCGGTCGCGGAGACCGTCTGCCTGCAGCTCAGCAACTCCTTCTCGGCCCCGGCATCGGTGAAGACCTCACCGGGCATGCCGGTCGAGCTGACCGTCGACGTGATGGACGCGCCGGACGACGCGGCCGATGCCGCCGCGTTCGGTCTCGGCCGCGGCTGGTGGCTCCTGGGCGTACTCGTCCTGACCGGACTGATCGCGGGTCTGCTCTTCGGCTGGATCTCGCGCTGGCGCATCGCCGTATGGAGGACCAACTGATGGTGCGTACACGACGGGTACTCGCGGGTGCCCTGCTGGCCGGGATGGCCCTGTTGACGTCGGCGGGGTCGGCCGCGGCCGACGACCCGTCGGCGAGCCCGAGCCCGAGCGCCTCCGACGGCGGTACGGGACCCACCGAGGCGGGCACCACCTTCCGTACCGCGACGGCGATCCAGCCGGGCCAGCGCGCCACCGCCGGGGCGTCCACGGGTGACTACCTGTACTGGGTGTTCCCGGCCGACGCGGGAGAGCGCGCGACCGTCAAGGCGACGGTCACCCTGCCCGGGACCGCCACCCGGCACGGCGCCTCGACCTGGCAGGTCGATGTGTACGACGGGCTGCGGCGCCGGCAGGCCTGCATGTACGGACACCAGACCAGGAAGGCGGCCGCCGACGCGTCGACCGTCGAACTCTCCTGCGTCCTGCGGACCGTCCGCGCCTGGTCCGAGCCGTGGGCGAACGACCCGCTGCCGGGCAGCTACTACGTGCGCCTGACGGTTGTCGACCTCCCGTCGGCCGACCTCGGGCAGCCGGTGCAGACCGCCGTCGAGGTGACGGCGGCCGACCAGGGCGGCGCCCGTGACGTCGACGGCTCGCTGAGCGAGCCCCTGGTGCCCGGCGCGTCCTCGGCGCAGCAGACGGCGGACGACACCTCGTCGGACGACGGCTCCACGACCCGGGTCCCGCTCGGCAGCGAGCCGGACGACGGCTGGGCCTCCGGCTGGTGGACGGACCGCTGGATCTGGACCGTCGGCGGCGGCGTACTCGGTGCGCTCGCGGCCGTGTTCGGCTACTCCCTCACCCGCGGCAACGGCCGCCCGTCCCGGGTCCCGCCGGGCGCCTGACCCGCCCCGGCCGCGAACCGGTCCTCATGCGCGGCGCCTTCGCCCCACACCGGTGGGACGGGGGCGCCGCGGCGTTTCCCATGGTCGAACCGTCCGGTGCGCGGAGACGTCCGGACGGTCGCCCCCATCTCCCGTCCCGTGGGGACGGAACAGCACGCAGGATCCCGGGTCCGCGGCGCCGCCCGTCCGACCGCACTCCCGTGACGAGACCCGGATACCCTCGACAACTCACGTACTCCACAAGGACGATGGGGTTCACCGACGCTGCCGGCACTCCGGAGTCCAGTCATGTCGCCGCGTACCGGATGCCGGTTCGCCACCAGGGAGCGGAGACCTTTCATGTCCAAGGAGACCGGCCCGGCCGCCGATGCCGAGCCGCGCGGCCACGTGCCCGTACCGGGCCCGAAGGGGCTGCCGTTCCTCGGGAATCTTCCGCAGTTCGGGAAGGACCCGCTGCAGTTCTTCGAGCGGCTGCGCGGGTACGGGGACATGGTGCGCTGGCGCTTCGGCCCCAACCCCTCTGTGTTCATAGCCGATCCGGAGTGCATAGGCGAGCTGCTCACCGAGACGGAACGCACCTTCGACCAGCCGGCGCTGGGCATCGCGTTCCGTACCGTGATGGGAAACGGCGTGGTGGTCGCGCGTGGTCCGGACTGGCGGCGGAAGCGGTCGCTGGTGCAGCCCTCGGTACGGCCGAAGCAGGTGCGGTCGTACGCGGCGACGATGGCGGGCAGCACCGTGGAGCTCGCGGACACCTGGTCCGGCGGTGAACGCATCGACATCAAGCGGGAGATGGCCGCGCTCACGCAGAAGATCGCGGTCCGCACCATCTTCGGGGTGGACACCCCGGCGGACGCCGAGGCGATGGGCCGGGCGATGAATGTCGCCCAGCAGGAGATCGGCAAGGAGTTCAGCGGCATCGGCGCCCTGCTCCCCGACTGGGTGCCGACGCCCGGCCGGGCCCGGATCAAGAAGGCCGCCGCGGTCATCGACGCCGAGGTGGGCCGGGTCGTGGCCCGGCACCGGGACGGCGACGGCGAGCGTCCCGACCTGCTGAGCCGGCTGCTGACCGCGGTGGACGAGACCGGCGCACACCTCACGGACGAGGAGATCCGCGACGAGACCGTCACCCTGTACATCGGCGGGCACGAGACGACCAGCTCCACGCTCGTGTGGGCGTGGTACCTGCTGTCGCGCAATCCGCAGACGCGCGCGGCGCTCACCGAGGAGCTGGACCGTGTCCTCGGCGACCGGGAGCCGGGGTTCGACGACTACGCGCGGCTGACGTACACCCAGGCGGTGGTGAAGGAGACGCTGCGGCTGTACCCGACGATCTGGCTGGTGACCGGAGTCGCCAACGACGGGGCGCGGATCGGCGGCGTGGACATGCCGAAGGGGACGAAGGTGTGGACCAGCCAGTGGGCGACGCACCGCGACGAGCGGTGGTTCCCGGAGCCTGAGGCGTTCCGCCCGGAGCGCTGGGACGCCGACCACGGCGACGACATCGCGGAGTACGCCTGGTTCCCGTTCGGCGGCGGACCCCGGGTCTGCCTCGGTACGCGGTTCGCGATGGTCGAGGCGGTGCTGATCCTGGCGGTACTCGCGCGCCGGTTCGAACTGGACGTGGACCCGGGTGACGTCAACCCCGTACCGACGCTGACCCTGCAGCCCGACCGGGACGTGCTGGCCACCGTGCGGGCGCGGTAACTCGGCGGGGAGCGTGTCCGTACGGCGGAACACGCGCGGGCGCGATGTGCTCGCGGCTTCCGCCGTACGGCATCCTCGTGCTGAACGAGCAGCGCAGCCCCGGAGCGGCGAGTGATCTTGCCGGTTCGGGGCCGTACCCGACGGTGGAGGATGCGGAACCCGATGACTGACAACTCCGACATGGTGGCCTTTGTCCGGGCCCGCCTGGCCGAGGAGGAACAAGTCGCGCGAGCGGCCGGCGGCGAGCGTTGGCGGTGCCCCGCCGAGGCGCCGGGCGAGGTCCACGACCGGACCGGCGCCATCGCGTTCAGCCTGCGGACGCATGGCTACGACGACCACATCGCCCTGCAGGACCCCGCGCGCACGCTCCGCCGCATCGAGACGAGCAGGGTGCTCCTGGACGAGTACGAGGAGGTCGCCGCCCTGGATGCCGACCGCCCCCTCCACGACTTCCCCTCGGGCCGCGCGGTCGGGCTCGGATTCGTCGTCCGGCAGATGGCGGCGGAGGATGCCGGCCACCCCGACTATCAGGCCAAGTGGCTGCCGCGGTTCACCCGGTGACGAGCCCCTCGCAGGGACGGTGACCGAGTTGCGGGACCGCGAGCTGTACGCGGCCGGCGTCGGCGTCCTGCCGGGCCGAGGAGGGCCGGCACCATGAGCGGATCGGTCAGGCCGCGCCGCCGCAGGGCCGCGGCCGGTTCGCTGACGTACACGGCTCGCACACCGCGTACGGCCACGGCTCCGTCCGGTCGCCGCCGGGACACCACCTCGACCGACCGGGCGCGGGGCGCGTCCCCGCGCCCCGGCTCCCCGCTTTCCCGCCTCACCGGCAGAAGGTTCATAGCCGTCACAGCGGGCAGGTCGCAACCGGACGGCAGATACTGATCTGGTCCGTCCGCGCCGGCCCTGCGCGGACACACCGGCCGCCCTGCCGCGATCACCGGCCGTCGAGATTCCGGGAGAAACACCATGCGTCTGCGCCCCACCATCGCCTCCGGTTTCACCGTCCCGGCCGCCGCCACCGCCGTGGTTCTGGCGGCCACGGGCGCCACGGCCGCGGTCGGCACCGCGCCCGCCGCCCCTGCGGCGGCCTCCCGGCTCGGCACGTGCCAGGAGAAGGCCCTCAGTCTGAAGGCCGCGCCCGGCGGTCAGCAGAACGTGGTGCGCATCAGTGTCACCAACCGTGGCAGTCGCAGCTGTGTCGTCGACCGGATCCCGGCCATCACCTTCACGGGGCTGGACGGCTCCGCCCAGGCCGTGCCGCCTGCCGAGAGCGCCCCCTACGTGCTCTCGCGAGGTGAGCGGGCGTATGCCGCCCTCCGTACCGCCGATCCGGCGGGTACCGAGGGGCATGTGGTCGGCAGTGTGAGCGTGGCGGCGGATCCGGCCCACTACGGCGTCACGTTCGGAGCGGCCGGCGTGGGCATGCCCCGGGGCATCCGGGTCTGGGAGCCGGTCACCACGCTCTGGCAGGTGTCGGCGGCCGCCGCATCCGAGGCCCTGACCGACGGTCTGGGCTGATCCGCCGACGGTGTACGTCTCGCGGAAGGCCCGCCGGCAACCCCGTGCACCGGGCCGCCGGCGGGCCGTTGCCCCGGGGGCACGGGCTACCCCCGTCGCCCCGGGAAGCGGGACGACGGCGGGCGGCCCGTACTCACCCCGTTCAGAGCCTGTCGGGTGACCTCTGATCGGGCGGCCACGCCCTGGCACACACGCTTCCCGCGTTGCCGAAATGTCCTAGTAGCTCCGCTACGAGAACATCCCGCCGCCTTGGAATCGCACGCACCAGACCGCGTCCGCTATCCGATCGAAGGTCACCCGACAGGCTCTCAGCCGTTGAGCAGCACAGGGAAGGACTCCATGTCGTTCTGCGTCATCACCGGCAGCTTGCGGAGCTCCCCGTCCGGCACGGCGAGCCTCAGCCCGGGAAAGCGGCCGAACAGTGCGGGCAGGGCGATCCCCGCCTCGACCCGGGAGAGCGCCGCACCGGGGCAGATGTGCGGGCCGTGACCGAAGGTCATGTGGCGGATCGGCGTGGGCCGGGTGATGTCGAAGGCGTCGGCGTCCGGCCCGTGCTGTTCGACGTCGCGGCCGATGACCCGATAGGAGATGACGACGCCCTCGCCCTTGGCGATCACCTGGTCGCCGACCTGGATGTCCTCCGTCGCGAACCGCATCAGCAGATGGGTGGTGGGGGTGTCCCAGCGCAGCGTCTCCTCGATCACCGTCTCCCACGGGATCTCGCCGTCGAGCACCATGCGCAGCTGGTCGGGGTGGGCGAGCAGGGCCCGTACCGCATTGAGGATCAGCCCGATGGTGGTCTCGTGACCTGCCGCCACCATGGCCTTGAGGTTGCCGACCACTTCCTCCTCGGTGAGCGGCTCTCCGCCCTCGTCGGCCAGGATGAGCGCACTGGTGAGGTCGTCCGTCGGCTGCGCGGTCTTCTTGCGGACGAGCGCCGCGTAGAAAACGTCCAGCTCGGCGAGCAGGGCCAGCCGCTCCTCCTGCGGGGTGAGCATGGAGAAGAACGCCTTGTACTTCTTCGTCAGCATAGGGTGCTCGGCTTCGTCCACACCCATCAGCATGCCGACCACCCGCATGGGCAGCGGCTGGGCGAACACGGACTTGAGGTCGACGACACCGTCCTTGCCCTGCTCGGCCAGGGCGTCCAGCAGCTCCTCGGTGAACTTCTCGATGTCCGGGCGGATGGCCTCCAGCCGGCGTGGTGTGATCGCCTGGGAGGTCTTGGTGCGCAGCCGCCGGTGTTCCGCGCCGTCCACGGTGAACATGGACCGCCCGGCATCGATCATGCCGATCAGCGGCCAGGCGTGCGTCACCGCACCGCTCTGCCAGAGCCCCCAGGCGTCGAGGTCCTTCACCAGACGTGGGTCGACGAGGAGTTCACGCGCCTCGGCATGCCGGGTGACGGTCCAGGCAGGAACCCCGAGCAGCTCGATCCTGGCGAGCGGCCCTGCGTCGCGCAGGCGTGCCGTCTCTCCGTCCAGGTCCTGGACCATGGGGTCGATGACCACGGCCCCGCCCCCCGGAGTGGCCTCGTGAGCGGCGGCGTGAGGACAGTTCAAGAGAAGTCTCCTGTCATGCGTACGGGCGTGAACTGGACGGGCAGCGAGGTCATCCCTCGCAGGAAGGCGGACTGCCGCCGGACGAGCGTCTGCGCGGGCACTGCGAGGGCGAGGTCGGGCAACCGGTCGAGGAGCACCTCGATACCGGTACGGGCGATGGTCTCGGCGATCTCCTGCGCGGGGAACGGGCAGCGGTACTCGCCGTGGCTGAAGGCCAGGTGGGCGCTGTTGCCGCCCTGTCCGGACATTCCCTCGGTGGCGATGCGCTGCCGTACGTGCGGGTCGGAGTTGGCCGCCCCGAGGCCGAGGAGCAGCATGTCCCCGGCGCGGATGTTCCGGCCGGCGAGCCGGGTGTCGCGGGAGGCCCAGCGGCCGGCGAGGATCTGGGTCGGGCTCTCCTCCCAGAGAACCTCGTTCATCGCCTCGGCCACACTGTGCCGGCCCCCGGCCAGGGAGTCGGCGAACAGGTCGTCGGTGAGCATCAGCCGCAGGGAGTTACTGATCCAGTCGGCGGTGGTCAGATGTCCGGCGGCGGTGATGGCCATCAGGTCGAGGACGTATTCCTCGTCGGTGAACGGTTCGTGGTAGGCCAGCATCCTGGAGGTCACGTCGTCCCCGGGCACGGCACGCTTGGCCGTGACCAGCCGCTGCATGTGCTCCCCGAACCGCACATGCGCACTCTGCGCCTCGGGACCGCCGTCGGCGAGGTCCTTCAGCACCTGTGCGATGTCCGCTCCCTCCGCGTCCGGGAAGCCTACGAGCCTGGCGAGGACCAGGACGGGCAGCGGCTCGGCGAACTCGGCCACCAGATCGGCCGCACCGCGCGTGCAGACGGCGTCGACGAGCCGGTCGGCCAACTCCTCGCAGTGGCGCCGGATTTCGAACGGATCGGCGCCCTCCAGGGCCGGCCCCACCATGTCGGCGTGGCGGCGGTGCTCGGCGCCCGCGGTGAAGTAGATCGACGGCATGGGGCGACCGACCATCGGGAGCAGTGGCCAGTCCTCGGGAATGTTCTCCCACTGGTTCCAGAGTCCGACGTCCCGGGGGAACAACTCGCCGTCACTGGTGACCTGGTGAAGTTCCCGGTATCCGATGACCAGCCAGGCGGGAAACCCGCCCGGCAGCTCGACGGGGACGACAGGCCCGCGATCACGTCGCATGGTGCGGTAGAGGGCCTGGGGCTCGGTGTGGAATTCGGGACCACTGAGCGGCACCGCGGCCGAACCGTGCCGTACCGGACAGCCGTCGCCGGTGGGCGTTTCGGGGTCGGGCGCGGGCATGGCGGAAGAGGGGCGCGTCATCGAACTGACTCCTGTGGCGGCGGCTTCGCGTTGCGGAACCAAGATCAACGCGACACCACTATAGGGATGCCGAGTGAAGGTTCAGGCGTCAATCGCGACCGATCTCGACACTTTGGCGATCACAAGAAGCAGACACCGAAGCACGTTTGATCACAAACGGGGTGAACTCCCCCAGTGCACCACTCCTTCCACGCCGCCGACGATTACACCTCCATCAACCGCAAGTGCCCCCAGTTGCGGGAGCGACTGCTAGCAGGCTCGCTGTCCGCTGCGAGGCAACCCGCAATCAATGCCGCCAGCCGCTGTCCGGCGCGGCTGCAGTCCGCCTGCCGCGGCTCCAGCGGCGGACCCGTACGGATGTGTCAGGCCTCGGGCTGCACGGCGTCGGGGTGCAGGACCCGGGCGAGGAAGGCCTTGGTCCGGGGGTGCTCCGGCCGGGCCAGTACATCCTCCGGGGCGCCCTCCTCCACCACTCGGCCGTCGTCCATGAAGACCACGCGGTCGGCGACGTCGCGGGCGAAGCCCATCTCGTGGGTGACGACCATCATCGTCATGCCTTCGTCGGCCAGGGTGCGCATGACCCCCAGTACGTCGCCCACCAGTTCGGGGTCGAGCGCGCTGGTCGGCTCGTCGAAGAGCATCAGCCCGGGCCCCATCGACAGGGCCCGCGCGATGGCCACACGCTGCTGCTGCCCGCCGGAGAGCTGGGAGGGGAAGCTGTCCTCGCGGTCGGCCAGGCCGACTTTGGCGAGGTTCTCCCGGGCGACGCAGCCGGCTTCCTCCCTGCCGCGTCCGAGAACCCGACGCTGAGCGATCGTCAGGTTGTCCAGGACGTTCAGATGAGGAAAGAGGTTGAACTGCTGGAAGACCATGCCGATCCGCCGGCGCATCGCGTCCAGATCGATGTCCGGATCGGTCATGTCGACACCGCCGACGGTGACCGTGCCGCTGGTCGGTTCCTCCAGCAGATTCACACAGCGAAGCAGGGTCGACTTCCCCGACCCCGAGGGGCCGACGACGCATACGACCTCGCCGGAGGCGACCGTGAAGTCGATACCGCGCAGCACTTCGACGTCGCCGAACGACTTGTGCAGCCCCTGGATCTCGATCGCCGCAGTCATGTCCGCCATCCCGTGATCACCTCGCCTGTGCATGACGGGCCTCGAGGCGCCGTACGAGATAGCCGAGCGGGACAGTGACCAGGAGGTAGCACAGGCCCGCGACGAAAATGGGGGTGGTGTTGGCCGTCGTACTGGCCAAGTCGCGCCCGAACTTGGTGAGTTCACGCTGCTGAAGGGTGACGCCCAGGAACAGCACCAGTGAGGAGTCCTTGAAGAGCAGGACCAGTTCGTTGGTGAGCGGCGGCACGATGATCCGGAAGGCCTGAGGGATCACGATCGACCGCATCGCAGTGGCGTGCGACATGCCCAGCGTGCGCGCCGCCTCCAGTTGGCCGCGCGGTACGGCCTGGATGCCCGCCCGGATGGTCTCGGCCATGTACGCGGCGGAGACCAGGCCGAGGGCGCAGGCGACCTGCCCGTACGTCTCCCCGGGGAAGGCGATCCCCGGGAAGGCGAGCGGAACACCCACCCCGACGAAGATGAAGATCAGCAGGGCGGGCAGGCCGCGGAAGAACTCGATGTACGCCATCGCGAGCCAGCGGTACGGCGCAACGGACGACAGCCGCATCAGGGCCACTACGAGGGACTGGCAGCGTCGGCACCCGCCAGAGTTGTCGGCTTCCGCCTGACCCAGTCATCTGCTTCCGCCGACCGCACGTGCGGAGCCGTCCGACCCAACTGCTCGCCTCCAGGCCGGCGGGCAGTGTCACTGGCCCGTGCTTGACTGCCTGGTCATGGACGACCAGGAGCTGCTCGCGGGTATTGAAGCTGGTCAACCCGCTCTCCGACGAGGAGCCGGCGCTGCGCACCACGCTGCTGCCGGGGCTGCTGACCGCGCTGCGCCGCAACATCGGCCGGGGCAACACCGACCTGGCGATCTTCGAGACGGGCCTGGTGTTCCTGCCCAGGGGCAAGGCAGCGGTCCCGCCGCGGCTGCCCGTCGACCGCCGGCCCACCGACGCCGAGCTGGCCGCTCCGGACGCCGCGCTGCCCGACCAGCCGCGCCGCGCCGCCGTGGCGCTGGCCGGCGAACGGGAGCCCGCCGGCTGGTGGGGCGCCGCTCGCCCGTCCGGCTGGGCCGACGCGATCGAGGTCGGTCGCGAGGTGGCGCGGGCCGCCGGGGTCGAGCTGATCGTCCGTCAGGACCAGCACGCACCGTGACATCCCGGCCGCTGCGCCGCCCTGCTGGTGGCCGGTGCCGACGGCACTGGTCGGCCATGCGGGTGAGCTGCACCCCCGGGTGGTCAAGGCGCTGAATCTTCCAGAGCGCACCTGCGCCATGGAGATCGACCTGGACCTGTTCTCCGCCGACGGCGAGCAGCCGGTGGTGGCGCCGGCGGTGTCCACCTACCCGGTGGCCACCCAGGATGTCGCCCTGGTGGTGGACGCCGCCGTGCCCGCCGCCGAGGTCGAGGCCGCGCTGCGGGCCGGCGCCGGTCCGCTGCTGGAGTCGCTGCGGTTGTTCGACGTCTTCACTGGCGAGCAGCTCGGCGAGGGTCGCAAGTCGCTGGCCTACGCGCTGCGCTTCCGTGCCCCGGACCGCACGCTGACCGCCGACGAGGCCAGTGCGGCCCGCGAGGCCGCGGTCGCCGAGGCGGTCGCCCGCACCGGCGCAGTCCTGCGCGGCGCCTGACGCACCGGCAGACGCCCCGGCTCGGCATGTCCGAGCTGGGGCTTTTCCATACACGCACACTACATACAAACTATTGAGCGACCCCAGGTCTATGCCCTAGGTTCATCTCTCATGCGCTCGGCCGCGGGCAACAGGCCCGCGGCCGTTTGCGCGACGAAATGGAGGCCATGCATGGATCTGCGCTCTGTCTTCTCACCCCGGACCGCATACCCGCGGTACCGCCGAACGGCATCTGCCTTGCTCGGCCTCACCATGGCCGCAGCCCTCACCGCGCTACCGGCGACACCATCCCTCGCAGCCCCGCAGGCCGCCACCGGCCCGCTCCTCAGCTATTTCGTCAACACCCATCCCGGACATGCCGCCGCCCTCGTTGCCGAGCAGCAGATCGCGCAGGCCGGCGGCACCGTCGTGCACTCCTACGAGCAGATAGGCGTGGTGGTCGCGCACTCCGACAACCCCGCCTTCGCGGGGACGCTGCGCGCCACCCGCCTCTTCGACTCGGTCGGCGCCACCCGCACCGCCCCCCTCGCCCCGGCCCTGGAGAGCAACCCGGTCGAGCTGAGCGCCGAGGAGGCCGCCGCTGCCGACAGCGCGGCCGATGCCGGGCAGGAGCCGCTGGAGCCCCTGCAGTGGGACATCCGCGCCATCAAGGCCGATCAGGCGCACGCCGTCAGCCTCGGCAGCAGACGCGTCCTGGTGGGCGTGATCGACACCGGCGTGGACGACACCCACCCCGACCTGGCGCCCAACTTCGACGCCGCGGACTCCGTCAGCTGCGTCAGCGGCGCCCCCGACACCACTCCCGGAGCCTGGCGGCCCACCGCGGGAGCCCCGGGCGACTACCACGGCACCCATGTCGCCGGAACCATCGCCGCCGCCCGCAACGGCATCGGCGTCACCGGAGTGGCCCCAGGCGTCCGAGTGGCCGCCATCAAGGTGTCCGAGCCGACCAAGAGCCGCTTCTACCCGGAGAGCGTGGTCTGCGGCTTCGTCTGGGCCGCCGAACACCACGTGGACATCACCAACAACAGCTACTACACCGACCCCTGGTACTTCAACTGCCTCAACGACCCCGACCAGAAGGCCGTCGTGGAGGCGGTGCGCCGCGCTGCCGGCTACGCCACCGACCGCGGAACCCTCCATGTCGCCTCGGCCGGAAACAAGAACTGGGACCTGGCGGCCAGGTCCATCACCGACACCTACAGCCCCAACGACGGCACCCCCGTCAACCGGGAGGTCAACCCGCGCGAATGCCTGGACCTGCCCTCCGGCCTGCCCGGTGTGGTGACCGTCGCGGCCACCGGCGCCCTGAACCTCAAGTCGTCGTACTCCAACTACGGCCAGACCGTCATCGACGTGGCCGCGCCCGGCGGTGACTGGAGCTTCTACCAGCCGCCGCAGGCCCCGGCGGTCAGCGGAGGCATCCTGTCCACCATGCCGAACGGCGACTACGGCCACCTCAACGGCACCTCCATGGCGTCCCCGCACGTCGCCGGGGTGGCCGCGCTGCTGAAGAGCACTCACCCGGACGCCTCGCCGCACCAGATCGCGAAGATGCTGGAGCAGCAGGCGGACGCCCTCAGCTGCCCGGTGCCGTACGACATCGACCGTAACGCCGTCTGCCAGGGCGGCACGCCCTACAACGGCTTCTACGGGCACGGCCTGGTGAACGCACTCCGGGCGGTCACCCGCTGAAGTACCCACGGCCCGCGCGCCTCGGGGAGTGATGCACACCGCGACCTCGCCCCCCTCACCGTCCGGCAGGGTGCGGAACGAGAAGCACGCCGTTGCGTCGTCTCCGGAATTCCAACTGCCTGGGCGGGGCCGTCGCACGTCCAAGTCACGCACCCGAAGCGCACGCCCCCCGAGGCCCCGACCGGACACCACCGGCCGGGGCCGCGCCACGCTCTGCAGATATATCAACTAGCGGAGCAGGTATCCTCCGGTCTCATCGAGGGAGATCTCGAAGGATCGTTGCAAGAACTGTCGCAACTTCGATCCCTGTGTGCGGGTTCCCACTTGCATGCACGTCGATCATGTGGCGTGTGGGCCTGTTCTACGTCGGCTCGGTGGTCCTGCTCACGCTGCTGCTGCCGGGCTCGGTCTACTCCGCGGGCGAGAGCCCCTTCGTCACCGTCCTGTCGAAGATCGGCGTTTCGGCGGCCGGCGACGTGATGAACCTCGTCGTCCTGACCGCCGCGATGTCCTCGCTGAACTCAGGCCTCTACTCCACCGGCCGCATCCTGCGCTCCATGGCGATGGCGGGCTCGGCGCCGAAGTTCACGGCGAGGATGAACCGCAGCCAGGTCCCCTACGGCGGCATTCTGCTCACCTGCGGGGTGTGCGCGCTCGGGGACGCTGACATCGCCGTCACCGGATGGTCACGGGAACGGGGCGACGTGGTCGACTGGACGACGGCCGAGACCCGGCTCGGAACAGCCCTGCCCGGTGACTACAAAAGACTGGTCGAGCTGTTCGGGTATGGAGCATTCGGCGACTATCTCAGTCTCCTGCTCGCCGGCGGGCCGCCCGGGGGCCTCGACATCGTCAAGTTCAACGAGTTCTGGGCTCGGTGCGCCGCAACTGACGGCGACGGCCCGTGGAAACCGTACCGTCTGTATCCGGGAACGTCTCGACACGTGGGGCATCCCGTACGGAAGCGACGTCCACGACGTGCTGACGCTGATCGTGGCGGAGCTCAGCGCCAACGCCGTACGTCACGGGCGCGTACCCGGCCGCGACTTCCGTCTCCGGCTCTCCGCCGAGGGCGCGACCCTGCGCGTGGAGGTCACCGACTCACGCGGCGAGAGCATCCCCGCCCTCACGGAACCGTCGGACGACCTGGATGCGGGCCGCGGCCTCCTCCTGGTGGCCGCACTCACCGACCGCTGGGGCTGGTATCCGTGCGTCGACGGACCTGGCAAGACGGTTTGGGCCGTACTGGACGTAGGACTGGCGTAGGCGCTCATCCCCTCACGTAGCCGCCCCGCCCTGCCGGCCCAAATCCGTCCACAGCCCCGCCTGCGGCTGGCCGCCGTCAACCGGGATGTGGGCACCGTCCGCAACCGGCAGTGCCAGCGCATCAAGAAGCCGATCAAAAACACCTTCGAGGTCAGGAAACGGGACCAGCCCCGCACTCCAAGTATCGTCCACTACACACTCAGAGTCACTCGATACCTCACCCGACCTGCGGAAACGCGGTAAGTCACCGGCATTGCAGCTCAGAAGGCACTTTCGCTTTCCCGCTCAAGATCCGGACACCGCCGCAAGTGAAACGCAGGGGCTACCGGCGCGCTCTTCACCTGGGGGATGAGGTTTTCGGCAAGCGCAAGGTGCCCCGGGTTTCACGTCCCCAGCTGCGGGAGCACCTCACTCGCGATGAGTTCCAGGTGGTCGAGGTCAGTGAAGTCGGTCAGTCGCAGATGGATCCGACTCGCGCCGATCGCAGCGAACTCGCCGAGCCGCTCGACGATCTGGGCCGGGGATCCGACCACCGGATCCTCCGGCGGCAGCGCGCTCTTGACGTGCAGCGGGGCGGCCCGCCGCTGCGCCTCCGCGTCGGTACGGCCGACCGCGACCACGACACCGGCCGAGAGCACCAGCGGTGGCCGACCGGTGTCGGCCCGGCCGGTCCGGTCGCATGCCTCGGCCACCCGCTGGTACGCCTGCGCCGTCTCTGCCACCGACTTGAAGGGCATGTTGAACTCGTCGGCATACCGGGCGGCCAGCGCCGGGGTGCGCTTGGGGCCGCGGCCCCCGACGATGATCGGCGGCCCCGGCACCTGCACCGGTTTCGGCAGGGCGGGCGCGTCGACCAGCCGGTAGTGGTCGCCGCGGTAGCTGAAACTCTCGCCGACCGGTGTCCGCCACAGGCCGGTGATCACGGCCAGCTGCTCCTCCAGCTGGTCGAAGCGCACGCCGACGGCCGGGAACGGGATGCCGTACGAGGTGTGCTCCCGTTCGTACCAGCCGGCGCCGATGCCCAGCTCTACCCGCCCGCCGCTCATCCGGTCGACCTGCGCCACCATCACGGCCAGCGGGCCGGGCAGCCGGAAGGTGGCCGACGTGACCAGGGTGCCCAGCCGGATCCGGGAGGTCTCCCGGGCGAGCGCGCTCAGCGTCAGCCACGCGTCGGTAGGGCCGGGCAGCCCGGGATCGGCGCCCATCGCCTGGTAGTGGTCGGCCCGGAAGAAGCCCTCGAACCCGCCGGCCTCGACGAGTCGTACGAAGCGCAGCTGATCGTCGTAGTCGGCGCCGCGGTGCGGCTCGGTGAAGACGCAGATCCGCACGGTCATCGCCCTTCCGTTCCGGTCGGCGCCGACATGTCCCGTTCCATCAGCAGCTCGTGCAGGTCGGCGCTGCACCGGGCCACTTCGCCGAGATGCGCGGTACGGCCCAGCGTCCTCGGCCGGGGGATGTCGACGTCGACCACCTTGCGGATCCGGCCCGGGCGCGGGCTGAGCACCACCACACGGTCAGCGAGCAGCACGGCCTCGTCTATCGAGTGGGTGACAAAGACGACGGTGGCGGAGTTCTCCATGTGGACCCGCTGCAGCTCCACCGCGAGTTCCGCGCGGGTGAGTGCGTCGAGCGCGGAAAACGGCTCGTCCATGAGCAGCACGCGGGGCTCGCCGATCAGCGACCGGCACAGCGAGACACGCTGCTGCATACCGCCGGAGAGCTCGTGCGGCCGGTGCTTCTCGAATCCGCCCAGGCCGGCCGTTTCCAGCAGCCGGTGCGCCCGGGCGCGGTGCTCGGCCTTGCTCCAGCCGAAGATCTCCACGGGCAGCAGGACGTTGTCGAGAACGGACCGCCAGGGCAGCAGGGCCGGCCGCTGGAACAGCATGGCGACGTCCCGCCGGGCTCCGGTGACTCGATCGCCGCCGATGGTGATCTCACCCTCGGTGGCCGGCAGCAGTCCGGCCATCAGCCGGAGCAGTGTGGACTTGCCGCATCCGGACCGGCCCACCACCGCCACGAACTCGCCCTCGGCAATGTGGAGGTCGACGCCCTGGAGCGCCACCGTCGAACCGGACCGGCCGGTGAAGGTCCGGGACGCACCGGTGAGTCTGATCATCCGGCGGTCTCCCCCATCCACTGGCGATGAACAATGCGGCCGGTTCGTAACTCCCGGTCAGGTTAGCCGGATCAGGCGGCTCAGCGGTACCTGTCGTCCTGTCAGTAAATTCTTCGTACCAGGTGTCACACAGGCGGGGTTCTCGTACGCTGTTACCCGCGCGAAGTGTCATGTACTCCGGCGGTTCCGTTACGCCGTTCTGTCTCGACGACCCCCTCCGCCGACGCAGGTCCGCGGTCGGAAAGGACAATACGGTGCACATGAACAGACTCGCCCGTACGGTCGCCGCGGTGGCCCTGGCCACGGCGCTGGGGCTGGCTTCGGGGTGCGGCGGATCGGACTCCGACACGGCTGCCGATGCGGGCGGCACGAAGTTGGAGAAGGTGACCTACCTGACCTCGTTCGGCAACTTCGGCCGGGACGCGTACGCCTGGGTCGCGAAGGACAAGGGATTCTTCAAGAAGGCCGGCTTCGACGTGGACATCAAGCCGGGCCAGGGCACCGGCGGCGTGATTCCGGCCGTCGTGAGCGACCAGGCGCATTTCGGCCCGATCGACCTGACGGGTGGTCTGCTGCACATGGGCAGCGGCCAGGCGAAGGACTTCGTCGCGGTGGCCGCCATCCAGCAGCGCACCATGGCCGCGATCGCCACCACCGAGGGCAAGGGCATCGCCGCCCCGAAGGACCTCGAGGGCAAGCGTCTCGCCGACACACCCGGCTCCGTCGTACGCAACCTCTTCCCGACGTACGCCCGACTGGCCGGGATGGACGCCAACAAGGTGACCTGGGTCAACGGCGACGCGCAGACCCTGATGGGCACGCTCGCCAGCGGCTCGGTGGACGGCATCGGCCAGTTCGTGGTGGGCAAGCCGACCATCGAGGCGGTGACCAAGAAGAAGGCCGTCCTGCTGCCGTACAGCGACGTGATGCCCGATCTTTACGGAAACGTACTGATCACCTCGACGAAGATCGCCGAGCAGAAGCCGGAGATGGTGAAGCGGTTCACCACCGCGCTGCTCAAGGGCCTGGAGTACAGCCTGGCCAACTCGAAGGAGGCCGCCGAGATCCTGAAGCGCAATGTGGACGCCACGAACCCGGCTGCTGCGGCAGCCGAGTTGGATCTGATGGCCGCGTACGTCACGCCTGGCGGTTCCGGCACCGCGATCGGGACGCTGGACTCCGGACGGGTCGCGAGAAGCATCGCGATCCTGCAGGACGCGGGTGCGCTGCCGCAGGGCATGACCCCTGCGCAGATCATCGACTTCGACCTCGTACCGAAAGCCTGATCACACTGGTTGCCCGAACGTGCGTTCCCTGCCGGCGGCCGGCGGGGAACACCGGCACTACCGCCTCGACTCCGCGCTGAGCGGCCCGAGTAAGAGGAGGTGCCGGGGCGGCCCGAGGAGGATGGGATGACCGAACTCTCGCCGTCGCAGCAGACCTCAGCGGCGGGCCCGGAGCCGGTGCCGCGATCCGGCCTACACCGCAGGGCGGGGGCCGGCGCCGTGCTGCTGCCCTCGGCCGGGCTGCTGGTCGCCCTCGGGGTGTGGTGGCTGCTCACGTCGGTGCTGGAGATGGTCCACCCGGTGGTTCTGCCTCCGCCCGGTGCCGTGCTCTCGGCGTTCACAGCAGCCCCGGCCCGGTTCCTGGAGCACACCGGCGACACCACGGTGGAGACGCTTGTAGGCTTCGTGCTCTCCACCGCCTGCGGAGTTCTGATCGGACTGTCCCTGGCCGGCTCCCCATTACTGGAGCGGATGTTCACGCCGCTGCTGGTCGCCGTCAACGCAGTTCCGAAGATCGCGCTCGGGCCGCTGCTCGTGGGGGCGCTCGGCTGGGGACAAAAGCCGGTCCTGACCATGGTCTTTCTGCTCTGCTTCTTCCCGATCGTGCTCTCCACCGCGACCGGCCTCACGTCGACCCCGGCGGACCTGGCCGAGCTGGCGCGCTCGCTGGACGCCTCGCGCTGGCAGGCGTTCCGGAAGGTACGGCTGCCCGCCGCGCTGCCGCAGATCTTCGTCGGGCTGAAGGTGGCCATGCCGCTCGCCGCGATCGGCGCGGTCATCGGCGAGTTCCAGGCCGGTGAGAGCGGGCTGGGCTATCTGATCGTGCAGGCCGGCGGGGTCGGCGACACCGCCAGTGCCTGGGCGGCGATCATCCTGATCGGGCTCATGAGCATACTGCTCTACTTCGCATTGGTGCTGATGGAGCGGTTCGCGCTGCCCTGGGTCCGGGAAACCACCTCGCGCGGCTGACCATGGCTGGTGACCTTGTGCGTGCCGATAAAAATTCCACGAAGGTCAGAAGTCTCTATGCGCATCTTGCAAAAGGGCTCAACCTGTGGGGCTCGGAAAGTCATCGCTGCACGTCAAGCGTATCGGTACTCATTGATGGTGCCGCCAAGGACGCGGGTGCGCAGGATCCGGCGTGGATGGAACTCGGGGCTTGGGGGGAACTTCAGTGACTGGTCCACGTCCAGCGCGTGTTGGTGGATGACGATTGCAGCGTGTGACAGGCGAAGTCGCCCGGTGCTGGGCCTCCTTGGAGTAGCCAGGCCAAGACGCTGACATCGGGCGGCCGACCAGCTGAGGTCACAGGACCCGATGGTGGTCCAGCGCCATGCACCAGTGCATGTGTATCGCTTCAGCCGGCGGGACCGGACGATCGAGGTTGAAGAGCACCTGAGGAAGGAGCGAGTGCGGGCGGTTGCCCTGTCCCGCGATGAGCACCGAGTAGAGCGGCCTGCGTTCAGGCGTTTCTCGGTCCACTTCGACCAGGACAGCCACCTTGTCGTCGGGGTGCAGTGACGCCAACCGGCGATTGACCCGTTTGCCGAGCTCTGACCAGGTGGTCGTACGGGCCTGGCGTGCGTATTTTTCGAGGACGGGGCGTACGGCTGCCGCGTAGCTCAGTGTCTCCGACAGAGTGGGACGCTTGTTCAGCATGGTCAGGTGATCGCGCCATTGCTCGATATGGCGGCGATCGTCTCCGACCACCTCGACCCCCGCGAGCTCCGCCAGTTCCTCGGCCCGATTCAGGAGTCGTCTCAGCTGATCGGGATGCAAGTCGTCTCCCTCACTGTCGAGTCGATCCAGGAGAGACGACAAATCTTGCGATGTCGCGTAGAGCTCTTCGGCCCTCCTCTCCACGATCCATGCGATGAGCTCGTCAAGCGCGACCGTGGCTTCTCCGCTCCCGGCCAATTGGTCGAGGAGGAGTGCTGTCTGTTCTGCAGCCTCGACATCCTCCGCTGCCTGTGCTTCATGCGCTTGGTCCACCAACGCGTCGCGCGCTGCCCGCAGCTGGCTCGTCTCGCTGTCAAGCCGCTTCCCTTTGTCCGCCGCCGAGCTCGGGCGGACTGTTTCGGGTGCCAGTTTGCGGTGAGGGCGCGGGCTGAACAGTCTCCTTGCGAAACGCTACATAAAGGCGACGGCGGTCCGATCCCAGATTGCACGGAGTTCGGCACTCGTGAAGTCGTGCGTCCCCGCCGACAACGCGCCCGCCTTGAGTCGCAGGCTGTGATTCCTCCTGTGAGCGCGGTGCGAAGGAGCCCATAACTGACACTATGTCAGTTTTGGACGTCTTTGACGATGCCGCTGACCTGCGGAAATACGGAAGTCCGGCTGGAGTACTAGGGGTGTGGGAACCAACCGCTGCGCCCCGGTTCCCCAGGCCGGGGCGCAGCGGTTGAGGTCTACCCCCAGTCGCAGCCGGTGCCGTCGCCGTCCCGGTCGAGGTGCGCACCGTAGCCGGGCTCTCCCCGGTGCACGGGCGTAGCCCCGGCCGCGCGGGCCTCGGCACAGTTGGAGTAGTAGACGCTGCCGCTGCCATCGCTGGAGCTGCTGCCGTAGTCGGCCGCTTCCTTGGTCACCGTGACCGTCGCCGTGGCGGTCACGGTCTTGGTCACCGTCGGCGCGGGCCTGGCCTTGGCAGTGACCGTCGGCGTCGGCGTCGCCGTCACGGTCGCCGTCGCCGTCACGGTCGGGCCGGGCTTCGCCTCAGCGGCGGCCGTCTTGGAGTTGTCGTCGGCGCCCATGGCGCCGCAGCTGGTGCCGACGAGCAGCAGCAGCACGCCTCCGGCCCACACGCGCTTGCGCTTGTACAGCGGGCGGGCGTCCGGCGCGGCCGGGGCGGGCGACATGTGAGGCGCCGGGCCGGGGGGGCCGGGCTGGTTGTACGGGTTACTCATGGTCCCCCCTAGGGACTTGTGGTGGTGAGTGGAGAACAGAGTCAGCAGGACTCGGTGTCCTTGACGGCATACAGGGTGACGAGGCCGCTGGTGGGGTGCATGCCCGGGGCCGGGTCCTGGCTGCAGACGGTCCAGTTGCGGTCGAGGATCTGCAGGCGGCCCTGGCCGCTGGCGTCCTGGTCGTCGAGGAGGAAGAACCCGGCGGCCTGCGCGGTGTCCTGCGCGGCCTGCAGGTCCATGCCGACCACATTCGGCAGCTCGGCCTTCTCGGCGCTGGCCGCATCCTCCGAAGCGGCGGCGTCGATGGACGCCTTCAGGTCCTCGCGGTTCTTCTCGTTGTGCTCCTGCGCCTCTTCCAGCGCCTTGTCGGCCTCGGACTTGGTCTCGGAGGGCGACGGCGTGGCGGTGACGGTCACGGCCGGGGCGGTTGTCTCGGTGCCCTCGCATGCGGTGAGCAGGGCGGCGGCCGTGACGACGACGGCGGCCAGGACGGTGGTGCGGATACTGCGGTTCATGATCCCCCCCAAGGGATACGGTTGATGAGAGCTGATGAGAGACGAGCGCAGGTCAGGCAGCGGGGCAGGTGCGGCCCTTGTTGGCCTCGAACTCGACCTCGCCGTCCTTCATGCCGGTCGCGGCCACGCCCTTGTTTCCGACGGCCTTGCGACCGTTGGCGAGCCGGTTGTCGACCTTGGCCGTGCCACCGGTGGAACAGTTGATCGAGATGAAGTACCCGGCTTCCTTGGTCAGGTTGCTGGCGACGTGGTCGAACACGGCGCGCAGGCCCTTCGTGGTGCCGACCTCGACGACGACCTCCACGGAGGCCCCGGACGACTTCTGGGAGACGATCGTATAGTCGGGCTTTGGGCTGGCGGGCTTGTTGTCCGTCTCGGGGCCGCAGGCGGTCAGCGCGAGCGCGGCGACGGCGACGAGAGCGGTGGCGATGGTGTGGCGGGACACCTTCATGGTGGGTGTTCTCCTTGGCGGGTATTTGCTGCTGCGCGCCGTGCTGGCGCGCTGGGTTTGTGTCCCTGCGAGCGCAGATGGGTGTCGTACCCCGCGGGCATGTCCATCCCGCCTTGCCGCCAATCGTGCAGGTGTCGCAAGGCCTGGAGGTTGTCGACCCGTACTTCGACCGGTTGGCCGGGGTGCGCGGCGAGCACCGCTTTGAGACCCCAGTAAACGGAACGGAGCTCTGTCACTACGACACGGGAATGGGCGTGCACGAGGTATCGCGGGTAGACGTGGGCGCGCAGCCCCGTATGGCCGGTGGTGGCGAGGTAGCCGGATGCGACTCTGTCGGGCCCGACGGAGGCGTCCGTGGCCAGGACGACCGGTCCGGAGACAGCCTTCACCTTGTCGTTCAAGCACACCTGTCGGTGAGCCCCGGTCGCGGGGCGAGTTGCGTGGGTGAGTGGGGAGCGGCGTCCCATGGTGGTCCCTCGTGGTCACGATGGCGATGGCAGGGCAGGCCGCGGCGACGCAATGTCGGGCGTGGGACGGGCGGTACCGGGCCCCCTGACAGTGCTGCGGGTGATTGGTCAGCCGGTGGCGCCGCCGGCCCGGATTCGGGCGTAGAGGGTGAGGAAGAGTTCGAGCTCCTCGGCCTCCTCCGCGGTCACCCGTCCGGTGGCGAGACGATCGCGGGCGTCGTGGTGGGCGCGGCGCAGGTGGCCGGTGTGCTCCAGGTGGTGCCAGAGGAGACGGAAGGTCTGCTGGTGGTCGTAGAGACTGGTCTCGTACGACCGAGTGGTGATGTGCCGGACCTGGACCATCAGGGCCCGGAAGTTCTGCCGGTCGTCGCCCTGGAGCAGCTGTGTCAGGTGGCGCTGATACACAGCCAGTTCCGGCTCACCAGTCGTGTCCAAGCAGCCCCTCCCTCTTATCGATGCGTTGCCGGGTTCGCTGTCGCGGCGGCGATGGTCATGCGGAGGCGACGGTGAAGGTGATGCGCCGGCCACTCAGCCGACCCTCTTCCACTCCTGGCAGCGCTGGGTCTGGAAGTACTCGCCCTTGTTGAGCGTCACCCGACCCGGGCCTTCCAGGTTGTTGTTGGCGATGATTGCGTCGAACTCTCCGCTGGCGTCCTTGAGCCGGGCCCAGTAGCAGCCGAACGAACCGTCCGAGCCTGCGGTTTTGTACGTCCCCGCCTTGATGTCCTCGCCGACCAGGTACTCCCCGTCCCCGCCGAAGCTGCTCGCGGGACCGGCCTCCTCGGTCTTCTTCGGCTTGGCGGTCACCGTCTTGGTCACGGTCGGCGCGGGATCGGCCTCGGCGGTCTTGGTCGCGGTCACCGTCGGCCCGGGCTTCGCGGAGGCGCCGGCCTTGGTGTCTGCGTCGGCGTCCCCGCTGGAACCGATGCCCGTGCCGATGAACAGGGCGACGAGGGCGACCGCGCCGTGTGTGAGCCATGCCTTGCCGCGCGAGGGCTTGTGCGGCAAGGGGACAGGCGGGGCCGGGACGGCGTGCTGGGGTGTGTTGTACGGTCCGGGACCCTGGTACTGCGGAGAGTTCATGGTGTGCTCCAAGTAGGCGTGATGCCGGGTTGGTTCGGGATACCGGGCCCGCCGGAACGGCGGGCCGGGCTGGTGCTGTGCGTGAGATCCGGTGCTACTGGCCGCGGATCCTGCGCCCCGCCTCGGTGCCGGGGTACAGGATCGCGTCGGCGACCCGGCCGCCGGAGTCCTTGACGCCGCCACTGAAGTTGAGGCGGCCGGTGGCGCCCGCCTTGGCGGCCACGCCGTCCCAGTAGCGGGCCTCGCGGTCCCACTGGATGTCGGCAAGGAGCCGGTGCAGGTCCTCGGCGCCCAGCGCGTTCATCGGGTCGGCCCACGGGGTGGCCTGGTGCACGGCGATGCCGAGGCCCGCGAGTACGGCCGGCGCGGTGATGGCGCTGCGCGAGGCGAAGTGCGGGAAGTGGTCGGAGATCAGCCGGGCCAGCAGCGGGACGACGCTCCCCTCCACCCGCTCGGCGTTCGTCCCTGCGGGAAGCTCGTCCTCGTGGACGGTCTCCGCCGAGCGGGACAGTCCAGTACGCCCGTAGATCGCCGCGATGACGAGGGCGCGCAGCGCGGAGAGGGTGACGACTTCCGGGTCGGTCTTGCCGACCTGCCGCTTGCTGGCGTTGACGAGCTTCGTGAACGGTACGAGCTTGTCGTCGACGTCGACCTTCACAGCGTCGGCAACACGGTGCGCGAGCCGGGTCGCGAAGTCCCGCTGGTCCATGGACATGGCCAGGTTCTTGGCGACGACGACGCCCTGCACATTGCGGTCGTAGAAGATCTGCCGCGCGTCGGCGACGGACAGGTCGACGTACAGCTCGAAGGGGACGCGCACCTGGGCGAGTTCGGCGTACGTGAGGCCGTACCTCTCGGGGTCGTCGTAGAGCTCGTGCCAGGCCGTCGTCGGCGTCTCGCCGTCGATGGCGACGACGCAGGTGCCCGGCGTGATGGTCAACGTCCGCAGTCCGGTGCCGGGCAGGAGTTCGTCGCTGAGGGCGGCGAGCGGTCCGGCATGCCAGAACGTGATCGGCGGCGTGGACCAGCCGGCCCCCAGCTCCCCCTTCACGCCGTCGGCGATGTACTCGGCGTAGGAGCCGACGTTCTTCCCCTTCTGCGTGGACTTCAGCGCCCGCTGCACCAGGGCCCGCAACTCGGCATGGCGCCGTACCGCACCGGACGCGGTCTTGAGCGTCTTGGTGTCCTCCTCACGGCGGGGCGAAGGAACGAGCTGGACGAGCGTCGGCACGGACATGGTCCCGATCACGGCGTCCGCACGGAACGGCATGACGGTGAGCTGGATTCCTTCGACGACCGTGGTCGGCAGGGTGATGTGCACGGTGTGTCCCCCCTCGGGATCAGAAGCGCGGTGCATGTCTCTGCACCGCGCTACCGGCAGGGCAGCGAGCACCCCACGGGCTCATGCCGTGACGAGTGCTGCCAACCGGAAGCTCAACCAGATAAGCATCATCGTGAAAGCACTGTCAAACGTCTTGACGGATTTGACGCCCGCTGTAGGGTGTTTACTGTTCGCTCTCGAGAGGCTCAGGAACCCATGCCACAGCCATCAGCCCAGGTGACCGCCGCCGAAATCTCCCGTATCGCGGGTGTCACGCGCGCCACCGTCAGCAACTGGCGCCGTCGGCACGACGACTTCCCGACCCCGTCGGGCGGCACTGACACCAGTCCGCTCTACGACCTGGAGGCGGTACGGGGATGGCTGGAGGCGCGCGGCCAGTCGTCCGCCGCCACACCGTCCGAGGAGCTGCGTACCGTGCTGCGGCTCCATGGGTCGGGGGCCGGCGTCGCGGCACGCCTGTTCCCTCTCGTCCTCGCGACGTCACGGCGCAGCGCGGACGAGCTCACCGCTCTTGATGAACTGCCGGACTCCGACGTCATCGCCCAGGCCGACAGCGCGACAGCGGAGCTGGCCGGCTCGGTCCCCGAGGCGGAGGCCGTTCACTTCCGTGCGGACGATGTCGGCGCTCTCCGTGCCTTGATTCGCTGCGTACGCGATGAGGACGCCCAGAGCGCTCTCGACGTCCTCGCCGAACGTGAACTGGACGACACCGCCTCCAGCGGTACGTATCAGACACCTCGGGGGCTCGCGGCCCTCATGGCGCGGCTCCTCCCCGGTCGCACGGCACGCGTCCTCGATCCGGCGTGCGGCAGTGGCACGCTGCTCACGGCAGCGGCCCGGCGGGGCGCGACCGAGCTGTACGGCCAGGACTCGCTGCCCGTACAGGCTCAGCGCAGCGCCGTACGCCTGCTGCTGTCGGCGCCGGATGCGCAGGTCAGTGTGCACACTGGAGACAGCCTGCGTGCCGACGCCTTTCCGGAGTTGAGGGTCGGGGGCGTGCTCTGCAATCCGCCGTACGGCGATCGCGACTGGGGGCACGAGGAGCTCGCGTACGACCAGCGGTGGGCCTACGGTGTGCCGCCGCGGATCGAGTCGGAGCTGGCCTGGACGCAACACGCGCTGGCGCATCTGGAGTCCGGCGGCTGCGCGGTGATGGTGTTGCCGCCGGCCACAGCCGCCCGTGCCTCGGGCCGCCGTATTCGCGCCGAACTCGTACGCAGCGGTGCGCTGCGCGCCGTCGTCGGCCTGCCCATCGGCGCTTCCGCGCCCCTGCACATCGGCCTGCACCTGTGGGTCCTTCAGCGCCCCGAGCCGGGTGGCACGGACAGCAAGTCCGTCCTGTTCGTGGACGTGAGCGGAGACCAACACGAAGGCCCGCCGAGCTCACCGCGGGCCGCGTACTCCCGGCTGCGGCATCGTCGCACGGGCGTGGACTGGAGCACCTTGTCCGACGAGGTCCTCGGCCACTGGACCGCGTATACGGACGACCCGGAATCCTTCACCGACGTACCGGGTATCGCGCGGGCCGTGCCGACCATTGCCCTCGTCGACGATCTCGTCGACGTCACCCCGGCCCGACAGGTGCGTGCCGCACCCATCGACATCGATCCGGCAGAGGTGGCACAGCGCACGGAAGAACGGCGCAAGCTGCTCGCCGCTTCCCTCGACGTCCTTGAGAGCGCGGCGGGTTACGGGCCGTGGAAGGCAGCCACGGACTCCTCGCGGGCGTGGCGTACGGCCACCGTCTCCGACCTTGCCCGAGGAGGCGCGCTCTCCTTGCTGCGGGCGGCAGTCCCTGCCGGCCGTGGGGATGCCCGAACCGGGAGCCCGGACACGGACGGCGCGGAACGCCCGGTACTCACCGCATCCGACATCAGCAGCGGCGCACGCCCGTCGGGCACGGCGGAGGACCTTCGTACCGATGCGGCGCATACCGTCGCCGCGGGTGATGTTCTCGTACGCGGCGTCGCCGGCGGCAACGGCATCATGGCCCGCGTCGCGGATGAGGCGGACACCGAAGCCCTGCTCGGTCACCACATTCACCTGCTGCGGCCGGACCCGGCACGGCTCGACCCCTGGTTCCTCGCGGGGTTCCTCGGCGCCGAGGACAACATCGCCGGAGCGTCCACGGGCAGCACCATCCTGCATGTCTCGCCAGGCAGGCTCCGCGTGCCGCTCCTGCCGCTGGAGGAGCAGCGGCGGTACGGGGCAGCATTCCGCCGCGCCTACGAACTGCGCACTGCCGCCCGGCGGACAGCCGCACTCGCCGAGGAGACGGCACAGGCACTGCTCACCGGCCTGACGGCCGGGGCGCTACTCCCGCCGTCCGAGAGCCAGTTGGCCTGAACGGCAACACCGTCTTCACATATCGATCACACTGGATCCCAACCGCCCCAGCCGGGCGGGCCATCGAAGGGAACGCGTTGAACAGCAGTAAGCACACGGAGCTGGCGAACCACGCCTGGTCCGTCGCCGATCTCCTGCGCGGCGACTACAAACAGTCTGACTACGGCAAGGTCATCCTGCCGCTCACGGTGCTGCGCCGCCTGGAATGCGTCCTGGAACCGACGCGCGACAAGGTCGTCGAGACCGTCGCCAAGTTCGCGGGCCAGGAGATCGACACCGACCACTTCCTGCGCCGCGACTCGGGCCACTCCTTCTACAACAAGAGCGACCTCACACTGCGGAAGATCGCGGCCGACCCGCAGAACGCGGCGAAGAACCTGCAGATCTACGTCGGCGCCTTCTCCGAGAACGCCCGCGAGGTCCTCGACAAGTACGAGTTCAACCAGCAGGTCAGGAAGCTCGATAGCGCGAACCTCCTCTACCAGGTCATCGGCAAGTTCACCGACCTCGACCTGCACCCTGATGTCGTGCCCAACCACAACATGGGCTACATCTTCGAGGAGCTGATCCGCCGCTTCTCCGAGCAGTCGAACGAGACCGCGGGTGAGCACTTCACTCCTCGCGAGGTCATCAAGCTGATGGTCAACCTGCTGGTGGCACCGGACGCGGACGCCCTCAGCCTGCCGGGTGTCGTCCGCACGGTCATGGACCCGGCCTGCGGCACCGGCGGCATGCTCAGCGCCGCCGACGACCGCATCAAGGCCCTCAACCCGGACGCGACGGTCGAGGTGTACGGGCAGGAGCTCAACCCCGAGTCCTGGGCGATCTGCCGGTCCGACCTGATGATCAAGGGCCAGGACCCGGAGAACATCGCCTTCGGCAACTCCTTCTCCGACGACGGCCACTCCCGCCGGAAGTTCGACTACATCCTGGCCAACCCGCCGTTCGGTGTGGAGTGGAAGAAGGTCAAGGAGGACGTCGAGTACGAGCACAAGTCGCTCGGCGACGCCGGCCGCTTCGGCGCCGGGCTGCCGCGCATCAATGACGGCTCGCTGCTCTTCCTCCAGCACATGATCTCGAAGATGAAGCCGGTGGATGTCAATGGCGGGGGCGGCTCCCGCATTGCCATCGTCTTCAACGGCTCCCCGCTCTTCACGGGCGCGGCCGAGTCCGGCGAGTCCAACATCCGCCGCTGGATCCTGGAGAACGACTGGCTGGAGGCGGTCGTCGCCCTCCCGGACCAGCTGTTCTACAACACCGGCATCTCCACATACTTCTGGATCCTGACGAACCGCAAGGACGCCGACCACAAGGGCAAGGTCGTTCTGCTGGACGCGCGCGACTCCTGGCAGAGGATGCGAAAGTCGCTCGGCGACAAGCGCAAGGAGCTCGGCGACGGCACGAACGGCCGCCCCAACCACATCGCCGACATCACCCGGCTGTACGCGGAAGCGGTGCAGGTCGCGAAGGACGCCGAGCACCCACTGCACGGCAAGGTCAAGGTCTTCGACAACGAGGACTTCGGCTACCAGCGCATCACGGTGGAGCGGCCGTTGAAGCTGCGCTTCGAGGTGACGGAGGAGACGCTGGCGGCGCTGGCGGAGGCCAAGCCGGTGGAAAAGCTTGAGCGGAGCGCGGAGTTCGTGGCGGCGGTGCGTACGCTGCTCGGCTCAACGTGGGCGACGAAGTCCGAGGCGTTCATCGCTCTCAAGGATGCGGTGGTCGCGGCCGGCCTGTTGTGGCCGTCGGGCGCGCCGTTCGCGAAGGCTGTACGGGAGACGGTTGGGGTGCGAGACCCCGAGGGCGAGGTCCAGAAAGTCAAGGGCGAGCCGGAGGCGGACGCGGACCTGCGCGACTACGAGAACGTGCCACTCGACGAGGACGTCGAGGCCTATCTCAAGCGCGAAGTACTGCCGCACGTCCCGGACGCGTGGATCGACCACACAAAGACGAAGATCGGGTACGAGATTCCTGTCACGCGGCACTTTTACGTGTACAAGCCGCCGAGGCCGCTGGCGGAGATCGACGCGGAGCTGAAGTCCCTGGAGGCCGAAATCCAGGCGCTGCTGGGCGAGGTGACAGGATGAGCTCCGTTTACCCTGAGGCTCCCCTGAGGCGATATATCCGGGAGATCACTGATGGACCCTTTGGGAGTTCTCTAACAAGTAGCCATTACTCCGATGATGGGGCACGAGTAATTCGTCTCGGAAATATCGGCCCAGCACGCTTCAAAGATGGCGATGCTGCCTTCATCCCCATGGACTATTTCAAGAACCTTCGGCGCCATGAAGTGAAGCCCGGGGACCTATTGATCGCTGGTCTCGGAGATGGTAATCATCCAGTTGGGCGCGCATGTGTAGCGCCCAATGACTTGGGGCCATCGATCGTGAAGGCGGATTGCTTTCGCGTTCGACTTGACCAGAGCCGTCTAATCCATAAATATACCGCTTGGGCCTTGAGTTCGTCATTTGTCTCTGGACAGGTGCTCACGCTGACTCGTGGTTCGACACGCGCTCGTATCAATCTAGAAGTGGCCCGAGATATCCGGCTACCGGTTCCCCCGCTGGAGGAACAGCGCCGAATCGCCGAATTCCTCGACGCCGAGATTGGGAAGATTGACGACCTCATCTTCAAGAAAACTAGACTCGTTTCGCTTATGGAAGAGCGAATCAACAGTCGCATCTTGGAGTGGGTAGGAGCAAGTCAACTTGTGCGGTACTTGACGGGTGCCCCCATTTTGCCGATTCGCAGAATCATGACGAAGGCAGTCCGGCCGGCTGTTGCGAACCATGGCGTCATCACTGCCTTCAGAGATGGTCAGGTGACGGAGCGTGGTCAGCGGCGGGCTGAGGGCTACACGCTCTCCTCATCGACCGAGCCACAGGGGCAGCACGTCCAGGCAGGGGACGTCGTGATCCATGGTCTCGATGGCTTTGCTGGAGCCATCGGAACCTCTGAAGCGAATGGGAACTGCAGTCCCGTTTACCATGTGTGCGTCCCATCTGGAGATGGAGACGCGCATTTCATCGGTAGGCTCCTGCGGCTTCTTGCCCTTCAGGGATATCTAGGAAATTTTGCAACTAGCACTCGCGAGCGGGCGGTTGACTTTCGCAACTGGGAACTATTCGGGAGGATTCCTGTCCCCGTGGTCCCGGCCTCAGAGCAAAGGGAAATCGGGAAGTGGATCACCAAGCTGCGCCCGCTCCGCGATGCAGTTGAACGCTCCAAGGTGTTGGCGACCGAGCGCCGCCAGGCCCTCATCACCGCCGCCGTAACCGGCCAGTTCGACGTCTCCAGCGCCAGCGGGCGCAACGTAACGGACGGAGTGAGCGCGTAGCCATGAGCCCCATCCACAGCGAGTCCGCTTTTGGTGATGCCATCGTCGCCGCCATGGTCGAGCGCGGTTGGCGCGAGGCACGCCCGCAGGACTACCGGGCCGATCTCGGCCTGGACACCAACGAGCTGTTCACTTTCATCGGCGCTACCCAGCCCGACGAGTGGAACGAACTCCTCACCGTCTACGGCAGCGACCCGAATGAGGCCCAGCGCGGGTTTGCGGGCCGGCTCGACCAGGCCATCGCCAACGACGGGCTCCTCGACGTCCTCCGCAACGGCGTCAAGGACCGGGGCGTCCTGCTCCGGGTCGCGTACTTCAAGCCGAACCTCGTCGCCCACGACTCCGTCCTCGACGGCTACCGGGCCAACCGCCTAACCGTCGTCCGCGAGCTCGAGTACGCGACGAAGCAGGCCGACTGGGGAAACCGGCTCGACCTCACCCTCTTCCTCAACGGCATCCCCGTCGCCACCGCCGAGTTGAAGAACCCGCTGACCAAGCAAGGGGTGGAGCACGCCAAGGCGCAGTACCGCACCGACCGCGACCCCACCGAGCTGATCTTCACCCGCCGCGTCGTCGCGAACTTCGCCGTCGACCCGGACCTGGTCTTCGTCGCCACCCAACTCAAGAGCAAGAACACCCGCTTCCTCCCCTTCAACACCGGCTCTGCCGGCCCCGGTCAGCCGGGCGGCGCCGGAAACCCGGCCCCGACCGTCTTCGGCACGTACGCGACCTCGTACCTCTGGGAGCAGGTCTGGCAGCCGGACAACTGGCTGGATCTGCTCCAGCGGTTCGTGCACCTGCACAAGAGCAAGACGCCCGGCGGCGGCAGCACCAAGACCATGGTCTTCCCCCGCTTCCAGCAGTGGGACGCGGTCAAGAAGCTCACCGCTCACGCCGCCGTCCACGGCGCGGGCCATGACTACCTGATCATGGCCTCGGCCGGCTCGGGCAAGTCGAACACCATCGGCTGGCTTGCGCATCGCCTCAGCGATCTGCACACCCCCACCGACCCCCGCGAACTCGACCCCGGGGCTGTTGCCAAGGGACTCAAGCCCGGCGTGCCGGTCTTCGACAAGGTCATCGTCATCACCGACCGGCGCAACCTGGACGCCCAGCTCCGGGAGACCATCGGCAATTTCGAGCAGACCGCCGGTCTCGTCGTGAAGATCGACGAGAAGCACGGGGCGAAGGGCGAGCAGCTCGCGAAGGCGCTCTCCCGCGACACCGGAAAGATCGTCACCGTCACGCTGCACTCCTTCCCGGCACTGCTCGACTACCTCCAGCGCAACCCCACCGAGATCCGGGGCAGCCGCTTCGCGATCATCGTGGACGAGGCGCACTCCTCGCAGTCCGGCGACGCCGCCACCGCCGTACGATCGGCCCTGCGTGACCTCGGCCTGGACTCCGACTCGGACGACGCGGGCGCGACCTCGGCCGAGGCCCCGGCCGGCACCCTTGACGAGCAGCTCAAGAAGAGGGCCGAGCAGCGTTCCCGCGCCGCGAACCTCTCCTACTTCGCGTTCACCGCCACGCCGAAGGCCAAGACCCTCGAACTCTTCGGCACGCTCCAGGACATCGACGGCAAGGCGACCTACCGGCCTTTCCACACGTACTCCATGCGGCAGGCGATCGAGGAGGGGTTCATCCTCGACCCGCTGCGCAACTACGTCACGTACAACACGTACTGGAAGCTGGTGAACCAAAATCCGGACGAGCGCGAGGTCGACCCATCGAAGGCGAACGGCCTACTCGCCCGGTACGCGCTGACCCACGATTCGACGGTCGCCCAGCACGCCCAGGTGATCGTGGAGCACTTCGTCACGCACAGCCGGGGCCGCCTCGGCGGGCGGGCCAAGTCGATGGTGGTGACGGCGTCGCGGCAGTCCGCCGTGCAGATGGCGCGCGCCATCAAGAGTTATCTCAAGGACCGGGACTACGACACCAAGTACCCCGACCTGGGTGTCCTGGTGGCGTTCTCCGGCTCGCTCACCTTCGACGGTGAGGAGACCACCGAGTCGAAGGAGAACGGCGGCCTGTCCGAGAGCGCGCTGCCGAAGGCGTTCGCGTACACGCGTGCCGACGACAAGGCGGCGCGCGCCGGCGGCGCGGGCCAGCAGGAGTACAAGATCCTGGTCGTCGCGGAGAAGTACCAGACCGGGTTCGACCAGCCGCTTCTCACAACGATGTACGTCAACAAGACGCTGACCGGCATCTCCGCCGTGCAGACGCTGTCGCGGCTGAACCGGACCGCCGAGCGTAAGACGCAGACGGACCTGGCGGTACTGGACTTCGTCAATGAGGCCGAGGACATCCAGGAGTCCTTCCGCCCGTACTTCGAGGAGGCGATGACCCTTCCCTCCGACCCGAACCTGCTCTACACCGCGCAGAGTCGGGTCATGCAGGCGGCGATCCTGTCCGGGCAGGAGATGGACGAGTTCGCAGCCGCGTACTTCGCCGCCAAGGAGAAGGCCGCCGGTTCGCAGTCCAAGTGGGAGAAGCTGCACGCCGAGTTGTACCGGCTGCTATCTCCCGCGGTGGCCCGCTTCACGGCCCTGCTGGAGAGCGAGGACGAGGACGACCAGGAGGCGGCGGAGGACTTCCGTGCCGACCTCAACGACTACGTCCGGAAGTACGGCTTCCTCGCGCAGATCGTCCCCTACCGGGACGCCGAGCTGGAGCGGCTGCACCTCTACGGCCGCTATCTCCTCAACCGGCTGCCGCGCCGCGCCGACGGCGGCGTGGACATAGGCGAGGTCGACCTCAGCCACATGCGGGTGGAGAAGACCGGCGAGTACGACGTCTCCCTCACCTCCGACGGGCCGACGACGATGCAGGGCTTCGGCGATGGCTCGGGCGGCGCGAAGGAAGCCGAGAAGTCGCTGCTCTCCCAGCTGATCGACAAGTTCAACGAACGCTTCGGCACCGAGTTCACCGAGCAGGACGTCATCCGGCCGTTCGAGGAGGCCAAGGCCGACCCCAAGGTGCGGGCCGCGGCCGTCGTCAACGACGAGGACAACTTCGGGCTCGTCTTCGACAACGTCTTCGCGGACAAGATGGCCGACCACATCGACACCATCGCGGGCATGGGCCGTCAGTACTTCGGCCCCGACAAGGGCTTCAAGTCCAGCCTGGACCGAAGTGCCCGCAAGGCCGCCTGGCGGATGATCCGCCGCGAAGAGGGCCTGGACGAGTAGTCCTCGGACTGACGGGAGGGCCCCTGCCGCACGCCGAACCGGCGCGCGGCAGGGGCCCTCCTCAGTTGGCAACGAGACTTACGAACCCGGCCCACGCTTCAGGTCCAACGGTCAGCACGGGGCCGTTGACCTGCTTCGAGTCCCGGATGTGCACGTGGGTGGCGGCAGAGGCGAACTCCACGCATTGGCCGCCTTCAGCCCCGCTGTAGCTGCTCGCACGCCAGGCGACTTCCAAACATTCCCCGCCGTTGCCAGTGCTGTAGCTGCTCTTGAACCACGCCAAATCGAGTGCCGCCGGCCTGGTGCGGTGAACGGTCATGTCTCTCCCAGAAGCTTCTCAATGAACTCCGAAGTCTCACGCGGCGTGAGCGCCTGAGATCGGATAATGCCATAGCGGGCCTCAAGCTCACGGACCGTCGTCTGGCCGGTATAGAGACGGCTGTCACCCTGGACTTCGGCGTAGGCGATGCGCTGCCCCTGAGCTGTGTCAATCAGCGTGAACGGCCCTCCGAGTGCTGCGTGGTCCTCCCTGTCCAAAGGCATCACCTGCACCTCGACGTTGCGCTTCTGTCCGATGCGTTGCATCTGCTCCAACTGGTCGTACAGCACTGGCCGTCCACCGATCGGCCTGCGGAGTACGGCCTCGTCGACGATGAAGCTCAACAACGGGGCGGGGCGTCGGTCGTAGATCTCCTGCCTGGCCAGTCGAGCAGAGACCCCTTGTTCAATGACCTCGTCGTCGAGGAGCGGCCGTTCCTGCTGAAACCCCGCTCGTGCATAGGCTGCCGTCTGTAACAACCCCGGAACTGCGTACAGGCCGTACACACAGATGGCAGCGGCCTTGGCTTCCAACCGCGCGGCATCCCGGAAGAACGCCGGGTACTGCGCCCGCGCGACCTCTTCCTTCAACGCCTTGAGTACGCCCCCGGCATCCAGCACCTCATCCGCCCGGTCGATGAACCTCGGCGGCGGGATACGCCGCCCCTGCTCGAACGACGCGACCGACTGTCCCGCGTAGCCCACGCGCTTCCCGAACTCGGGCCGCTCCAACCCCGCCCTCATCCGCAGCAGCTTCAGCTGCCGCCCAAACGCGGTGACCACGCCCGATCCCGGTTCGTCCTCCGGCCGCCTCCCCGACTCCCCAGCAAGCGCCTCGTCCTGCGTCATCGCCACCGCCTGTCACACGTACGTACACGCCGCACGGCCGCCGCGTACAAACACCCCGCGACGGCGCGTCACCCCTGGTCACGCTACGCCACCGAGCGGCAACGTGGAGGCATGAACAGCAACCCGTCACCCCTCCCCGTACGTCCCATCCGCCCCACCCAACCCCGCTTCCCCTGGCACCACTTCACCATGCGGTTCAGCTCCACCCCACGCGGCGCCCGCCTCGCCCGACGCCTGGCCGCGGAACGTCTAGACGCCTGGGGCATCCCTTACGGAAGCGACGCCCACGACGTGCTGACGCTGATCGTGGCGGAGCTCAGCGCCAACGCCGTACGTCACGGGCGCGTACCCGGCCGCGACTTCCGTCTCCGGCTCACCGCCGAGGGCGCGACCCTGCGCGTGGAGGTCACCGACTCACGCGGCGAGAGCATCCCCGCCCTCACGGAACCGGCGGACGACCTGGATGCCGGCCGCGGCCTCCTCCTGGTGGCCGCACTCACCGACCGCTGGGGCTGGTATCCGTGCGTCGACGGACCGGGCAAAACCGTGTGGGCCGTACTGGACGTAGAACTGGCGTAGGCGCTCATCCGCTCATGTAGCCGCCCCGCCCCGCCGGCCCGGAACCGTTCACAGCCCCGCCTGCGGCTGGCCGCCGTCAACCGGAATGTGGGCGCCGTTCACGGCTCCGGAGGCCGGTGAGAGGAGGAAGGTGATAACTCGGGCGACCTCCTCAGCGTTCAGCAGGCGCCCGCTGGGGTTGCGTTCCGCGTACGCCTCATACGCCTCGGGGTCACGTTGGCGCAGGCGGTCCCAGCTCTTGCCCGGCAGGAGAATCGAACCAGGGCTGACGGTGTTGACCCGGACGCCGTACGGGGCGAGTTCCTGACACAGGGCACCCGCGAGGTAGATCTCGGATGCCTTGGCCGCCCCGTACTGTGCCGGGAAGCGCGGCTTCCAGCCGGAGATGGAGGCAATGATCACCACGGAGCTGCCGGGACGCAGACTGCCCAGCGCCGACCGTACGGTGCGCACCACATGGCCGCCGTTCAGGTCCCAGGTCGCCTGCCAGTCCTCGCGGGTCGAGTCGAGGAGGCCGCCACCCCGCTTGCCTCCGATGTTGGCGACCAGGCCGTCGAGGCCGCCGAGTACGCTCCCGGCCTGCCGGGTGAAGTCCTCCAGTTCATCCGGCTTCAGGACGTCCACAGATCCAGCCACAACCTGGGCGTCGAAGTCCTTGCGCAGCTCGGACGAAGCCTGGGCCAGAGTGCCGGGGTCGCGACCGCAGATCGCAACGGACGCTCCCTCGGCGGCGAGGAGTCGGGCGACCGCGTATCCCAGTCCCCTGCTGCCACCGGTCACCAGGAACGATTTGCCACGCAGTCCGAACGCGACAGCCGGTGCTGCCACCGCGCTCCCTTCGGCCTCTTCACGCTGGTCCATGGGCCTCACTCTGTCACTCGGCCATCCCCAGGGACTCAACGCACCAGCTTGCGGATGACGATGCCCACAATGAGAGTGGTGAACAGCATTCCCGCCGCTGTGAACGAGACCGCAATCGCCGACCATTCGGCCGTCTTGAGCTCGGACGGCATGCCGGTGCCGACGTTCAGCCACAGGGCTAGCGCCAGAACGAAGCTCTTGCCCGCGGCGGTCACGTCCGTAAGACCTCGTCCTGGTTCGCGCACCGCCCCCACCAGATGGAGTACCACCCCCGTCAGTACGACCCCCACTGCCAGCACACGCGCCGGGTTGCGGGCCCGCACTCCCCAGCCGAGGACCCCGCCGAGGATGCCCCGCCCGATGGCGCGCCGCAGCAGCGGCAGGGCTGCTGCCTCGCGCTGTCGTGCAAGGTAGTAGAGCTCGTCGACCTCGCGGTTCCGGTTCCTTCTGGCCAGTGCCGACCGTACGGACTCCAAGGCAACAGCGGTCACTTCGGTGAAGGACCGCTCCAGGAAGGAAAGGGCTTGGGAGCCGTTGCGGAAGACCTCGCCGGCCAGTTCCATGTCACCGACGCTGGAGGAGCTGTCGAGGCTATAGCGGGAGCTGCCGGACGGAAGTCCGAGGGTGCCCGTGACCGAGGAGCCGTGCAGGCTGATCACCGACGACGATTCGGATGCCGAAGCGAGGGACATGACTGTCGTGTTGTGAAGGGCAAGGCGAGCGGTCGTACCGGTCCGATCGCCGCCCGAGCTGTCACAGAGCCCGAGGTTGCGGATCTCCACGGGACCTCTGACGGTGCTGTTCGTGATCGTGCTGTCCTCGACAGGAATGACCAACCCGTTCACTCTCACCGTCTCACTGCAGCGAAGCTCGTTCGCCCGCAGTGGCTCGTCGAGTCGCACACGCTGCAAGATGAGCTCAGGTGTCTCGACATCGTCGAGTTCGATTGCAGACAGCCAGAGATCATCGAACGTGACGTCCTCACGGGCGCGCAGCCCTCGCACGACCACACGCGGTCGGCCGAGGCGCCCGCCCGTGGCCTGGCTGCGGACCGCGAGCGCGGATACGCGCGTGTTGCTGATCCGGATCGGCCCGCGCAGAGCGTTGATCTGTACGAGCTCCTCCACGCGGAGGCGCTCCAGCCGAGTTTGCCCGCACGAGTGCAGAGCAAGAAAGTCCAGGGCGGAGTCAATGACCGTGACCTCACAGCCCATCGACGCATTGCGGATGGTCAGGCGGCCGATCCGGGAATTCACCACCAGGAGTGCGTCCGCCTCCACGTGATCGACGACCAGTTCATCGATGTGGCAAGAGCGTACGGTGAGCGCCCCGTCGATGCTCATACGGTCCAGGGAGACACGGTCGGCCGATACGGTGTCCAGCAGAAGATCTGTCGTGACCTCGTCCTGATGCAGATGCACGCTGCGATCGCTTACGGTGCGCTGGCGACCGATTCTCGCCAGGTCTTCTAACGTCCGGACAACTCCCACCGGCATCCCCCTGCTGCTTGTGGCCGTTGATGTCGCTGTGCGTGCACGCGCACGTGCTCACGCACGGCGCTGAGTCGCGCTCCGGCGAGCCCCGCTTTCGTCCGTGCCGAGCTCGAGAGCCGCGAACAGCTCCTCCGTACTCAAGACGTCCGGTGCCCCGTCGAGCGCATGGGCGATCTGCTTGGCAGCCGTCTCCGGATCCGTACGGTCCGTGCGCACCACCAGGTCGAACAGGTCCCGTACGTCGGAGTCGAGAACGTCCTGCGCGGTCTCGTCCCAGGCGGTGAGCCGCTTGGGCGTATCGGTGTCTCCCCGTTCGCGGGACCGTGTCTCGCACACGCTCCTTGGAACCCAGAGGAGGATGCGCAGCCACGAGGTCGCCCGACTGCGGTCCAGCAGCGTGCGCATGTCGGTGACGTTGCCGATGTGGGCGATGGGGATCCGGCCCCGCTCCTGCGGCTGTGTGAGGGAGAGGTCATCGACCGCGTAGATGTTGCCGTAGCGCCGGGTCTCCACCACGATCCTGCCCTGGTGGCGCAGGTCATCGAGTTCCTCGGCGGTGACGAACCGGTATCCGGCTGACCGGCCGGTCCCGTGCTTGAGCTTGGTGACTAATTCGAAGCGTGGATCGGCGGAACAGAGGGCTGACGTCACGGTGTCCTTGCCGGCCGTGGGGGGTCCGTACAGAACGATCGCGCTCACGAGACCCCCAGCAGCCGTTGCGCAATGGACTCGACCTGCTCGGCCAGCGGGCGTGAGGCTCCGATGCGGTTGTCGATGACGTGATGAGACGTCACCGGCCGGAGGCCGAGGTCGAGGCCGGTCGTGTACGTCGGCCAGTGCGTCAGCTTCCACGTATCGCGTGAGGCATTGCGCGAGATCAGCCGGTCTCGCATCGATTCCAGGTCGCTGTCCACCCACAGAGTCTCGAAACGGGCTCCGGTCCTACGACACCGGCGTGCCACCCGAGAAGTCCATTGCGCATCGGCGCTCTCGGCGAGGAACGGCGCCACGGCGACCACGGACGTTCCGCACTCAAGGTTCTCCCAGACCGCCTTCATCAGGCACTCGTACTCCAGAGGCCTGGCGTGCTCCAGGTAGACGGGACTGTGGCGGTCGTCCGGATCCCCGCCCAGTGCCAGCAGCAGTCGCTCGGTCATGGGACGGCTGATGGTGTCCTTGTCGAGCATGGCCCACCCGGTTGCTGCCGCCAGGAGCTTTCCGGCCTCCGACTTACCCGAACCGGCATACCCGGCGACAAGAGCAAGGGTGATGGTGCTCGTGCCTAACGCAGTGGTCACGCTGTCCGCCCCCGAGACGTCTCGATACAACTGGGCCCACCTTAAGGGCGGCTGGAGACTGTACCGTTCACACTTCTGGCATGTTGGTGGCAATCAAGCCGCGAAAGCCTCGGGCTCACGGGCCGCTGACGGGCTCGTAGTCACTCTGGCGGACGGACGTCGGCATGCCCGCACCTGACCCCATGTATCAACCGAAGGCCAGGACCTGCGACCGGCCTGCTAACGCGCCACCCGGCTGACCGGAAAGAGACGCCTCAGCTCCCACCACCACACCGCCGCTGGACCCGGATCGCCCCACCGGAGAGACTTGACCCAACCATGTCGGGGCCCGCGCCGCAGCGCGCGCCCCGGCCAGCACACACACGCACGGGGGCAACGTGCCGCAGCAGGTGATCTCTGGCCGCTACGAACTGCTGGAGCAGTTCAACGAGGGCGGCATGGGCGTCGTATGGCGCGGCTATGACGCCGTCCTCGACCGGCCCGTCGCCGTGAAGGTCATCCGGCAGGCGTCGATCACCTCCCCTCACCTGGCCGAGGAGTTCGCCAAGCGGTTCCGCCGCGAGGCCCGTATCACCGCGCGCATCCAGCACCCCGGGGTGCCGCAGGTGTACGACGCGGTCCTCGACGAGTCGTACGAGCGGCTGTTCCTGGTGATGGAGCTCGTCGACGGCATGTCGCTGTCTGCCTATCTCCACCCCGACCACCCCTTGCCCATCAGCTGGGCGGTCGCCGTCGCCGCGCAGGTCGCGACGGTGCTGTCGCATGCGCACGACGTGCCGGTGATCCACCGCGACCTCAAGCCGGGGAACATCCTCGTGGCCCGCGACGGCACCGTGAAGGTCCTCGACTTCGGCATCGCGGCGATCCTGCGCACCGACGTCACCAAGCTGACGGCGACCGGAAGCCCCGTCGGCACCTACCAGTACATGTCGCCCGAGCAGGTCCGGGGCGGGCGCATCACCCCGCAGACCGACCTGTACGCGTTGGGCTGCGTCCTGCACGAACTCCTCAGCGGGCGAATCGTGTTCACGGCGGAGAGCGAGTACCTGCTGATGTTCCAGCACGTCAACGCCGCCCCGACCCCGCTGCGGCAGCTGCGGACCGACATACCCGAGGCGCTGGAGGAGCTGGTGCTGCACCTGCTTCGCAAGGCGCCCGAGCAGCGGCCCGCCGACACGCAGGAGGTGTACGAGCGGCTGCTGCCGTTCCTCCCGCCGCCCGGCCAGGCACCCGCCGCGGCCGAGGCCGGACCGGCCGGGGTGCCCGACCCGACGGGCCTGTTCCGCCACCCGTACGCGCCCCGCGCCCGCGCCCAGGCGTCGCCGGCCGGAGGTGCTGCGCCCGTTGCCCCCGCCCCGCACGCCCAGCCGGCGCCTGTCCCTGCCCAGATGCGCCAGGACATCAAGGAGGCGTACGACCATTCCGACGCCCTCCTGGAAGAGGAACGCTTCGCGCAGGCCGCCGAGGTGCTCAGTGAGGTCATCGAGCCCGCCGCTCTCGCCCTCGGCTCCGAGAGCAAGCAGGTCCTGGCGCTGCGCCGCCGGCGCGCGGCGGTCCGCCTCCTCGGTGGCGACTACCGGGCTGCTCTGCCCGAGTTCGACAGCCTCGCCGACGCCTATGCCCGCATCACCGGCCCCACAGGAGAGCAGGCACGGTCCTGCCGCGCCCAGGCCGCCCGCTGCCGCGCCGAACTGGGGCAGGTCACCGACGCGCTCGCCGCGCTCCAGGGCGTACTGAACGTCGTACGGACCCTCGACAGCGACGTCAGCGAGGAGGCCGTCGAGCTGCGGCACAACATCGGGATGCTGCTGCTCGCCCAGGGGCGGGCCGCCGAGGCCCGGGAGATCCTCGAACCGCTCCACGAGGACATGTGCATGCTGTTCGGCCCCAAGGACGAGATGAGCGTCGAGATCGCCGAGGCACTCGCCGTGATCCGCCTCGGGCTCGACGGCGACGGCGACGGCGACGGCGACGGCGACGGATGAGCGACACGTACACCTCGTACACCGTGAACTCCTAGGACGCACGCAGCACGTAACCGGAACGGAACACCATGCCGCACCTCGCCTTCGACATAGGCTTCTGCGCCCAGCTCAGCAAACTCCAAGGCACCGTCAAGCAGGGGGTCTTCGATGCCTGGGAGAAGTTCGAGCGCCTCACCCTGGACCAGCTCTTCAAGGACCAGGGTCTGAAACTGGAGGCGCTGAAGCAGGCCAAGGACCCGCAGATCCGGACCATCCGCATCGCCCAGGGCACCCGCGGCGTCGTCCTCGCCCCGGACCGTGGCGACACCTTCGTCCTGCTGCGCGTGATGCCGCACGACAAGGCCATCGCCTGGGCGATCAAGCAGAAGGCCAGTATCAACGCGGTCACCCGCGCCGTCGAGATCCGCGACATCGCGATGCTCGACGAACTCGCTCCCGCCTACGAGCGGATCGCCCCCGCACCCGGCCGGCGGCTGTTCTCCAAGGTCTCCGACGGCGACCTCACCGCCCTCGGCATCGACGAGACCACCCTCCGCCAGGCCCGCGCCCTCACCAGCAAGGAACAGCTGGAGGTCTTCGCGCCCTACTTCCCGCAGGACCAGCGGGAAGTGCTGGAGTACCTCGCCGAGGGCTTCACCGTGGAGGAGGTCTGGCGCGACCTGGTGTCCGTCAACCTCCCCAGCGCCTCAGCCGAACCGGTGGATACGACCGACTACGCGACCGCCATCGGCCACACCCGCACCCGTATCGCTCTCATCACCGCCTCCGACGAGCTGCGCGACATCCTCGACAAGCCGTTCACGGCCTGGCGGGTCTTTCTCCACCCCTCCCAGCACAAGGTCGCCTACCGGGCCAGCTACTCCGGACCGGCGCAGGTGACCGGCGGCCCGGGCACCGGCAAGACCGTCGTCGCCCTGCACCGCGTACGACACCTGCTGACGTTCCTGCGCGACGGCGAGCGCATCCTGCTGACCACGTACACCAACGCTCTCGTTGCCGCACTGCGCAGCGGGCTCGCCGCCCTCGTCGAGGACGAGGAGCTGCGCGACCGCGTGGACATCACCACCGTCGATGCCCTGGCCAGCCGGGTCGTCTCCACGTCACGCCGGCCGCTGAGGGGCGGCGAGGAGGAGACCCGCTGGGAGCAGGACGCGCGCGCCACCGGCTTCACCGGCACCGCCCAGTTCCTGGCCCAGGAGTACAAGCACGTCGTCCTCGCCCAGAGCCTGCGGAGCCAGGAGGAATACGAAGTTGCCGACCGGCGTGGGCGAGGCAGCCGCCTCCCGGCCGCCGAACGTCCCCCGGTGTGGCGTACGGTCCAGGAGTTCTCCGACAGGCTCGTCGCCGACGGCCTGCGCACGTATTTGGGAACGTGCGCCGAGGCTGCCGACCTGCTCGAAGCGAAGGGGCCCCTGTACCGGCACATCGTCGTCGACGAGGCCCAGGACCTGCACCCCGCCCAGTGGCAGCTCCTGCGCGCTGCTGTCCCCTCGCGTCCCGACGACCTGTTCATCGCCGGGGACCCGCACCAGCGGATCTATGACTCGAAGGTGTCGCTCAAGGCGCTCGGTATCAAGGTCGCGGGCCGCTCGACGAAGATGCGGAAGAACTACCGCAGCACGCACGAGATCCTCAGCTGGTCCACCGCACTGCTCGTCGGCCGCCCCATCGCACAGCTGGAGGACGACGACCGCAACGAGACCCTGCTGGGATACCGTTCCGCCCTCCACGGCAGCGGTCCGGCCGTGCACGCGGCCGGGTCGGAGGAGGCCGAACTGGACGCGCTCGTCGCACAGATCCGCACGTGGACCGAGGCCGGTGTCAGCCCCGGCGAGATCGGCGTCAGCGCCCGCTTCAACAAGACCTGCGCCAAGGCAGTCGAACGACTGACGGCCGCCGGCATCCCCGCAGCACAGTTGCGGTCCGACGCCTCCGAGGACGCGCCCACCGTACGCGTCGGAACGATGCACTCTTTCAAGGGGCTGGAGTTCCGGTGCGTGGCCGTCATAGGCGTGCACGACGGGGCGCTTCCCTACCCGGGCGCTGTGACGCCGGCCGACGTGGACCGCCTCCAGCACGAGGCGGATCTCATGGCCGAGCGCTGCCTGCTCTTCGTCGCCTGCACCCGGGCCCGCGATGGGCTGTACGTGTCCTGGTGGGGAGAGCCGAGTTCGTTCCTGGTCGAAGCGGGAGCGGCCTGAGGTCATACCGGAGGGGCATACCCGCGCGGGTATGCCCCTCCGGACACCTGTCATGTGATGGCGTCCTCCGCCCGCATTCCGGCCGGGATGTAGAACGAGTAGTACGCTGGTGTCATGAGCGACAACAGGGATGTTCCTCTTCGGGAGCTGAATCAGCAGACCTCGCGCATCATGGCCCGCGTCGAGGCCGGGGAAACTGTGACCATCACCAAGGACGGCGTTCCCATAGGGGACATCGTTCCCCGGGGCTCCCGCCTGGGGCGGCCCTCGTATCCCTTCCGTACCGACCCCATGGGTCCGCTGGACCTTCCCGACCTGGGTGGGCCCGTGCTCACCGACGACGAGGTCGACGAGACGCTGCGGGGCATGGGTGCGGTCGATGAGTGAGATTCCGGTCGCGATCGCCGACACGAACGCCCTGTACCGCCTGTTCACGCCCAAGGACCCACACCATGCCGCGCACCGAGATGCGCTCAGTGCCATGGGCCACCTTGTGGTGTCGCCGATGGTGCTTACCGAACTCGACTATCTGCTGACCGCCCGGGTCGGTGCCGGTGCCTCGATGAACGCACTCGACTTCGTCGCTCGCCAGGTCGAGGCGCGGCGCTTCGAAGTGCCCGAAGTGGCACCGCATCTGCGCAGCGCCATGGCGGTCATGCGCGGGTACCAGGACGCGGACGGCGGCCAAGGGGTGGGGCTGGCTGACGCGATGAACGTGGTGCTCGCCGCCGCATTCCAGACCGCTGACCTGTTCACCACCGACCGGCACTTCCGGATGATGCGGCCACTCACCGCCCATGGAGCGTTCCGGCTCCTGCCCGACGACCTCTGAGGGCGGACCCGAAGCGGCCGGACCTGCTCCGCCGGCCACGCAGGCAGGCGGAGCTCTCCACCCTTCACGTAGCGATGCGCTCACTCGCCTCGCGCAGATCGCGCTCCACGGCCCGGTGGTACGCAGAGTCCGGCTCCCCCGCCGCGCTGCCGGGCCGCCCCACCCGTAGCAGCTCACGCCACCGTTCCTGGCTCCAGTCGGCCGGGGCCGTGGTGCGCACGAAGGCCTCGACCAGGGCCCGGAAGCGCGCGGGATCGCTGTGGAAGGGGAAGTGGCCCGCGCCGTCGAAGATCTCCAGGCGGCTGCCGGGCATCGCCGCGTGCGCTCCGTAGGCGTGCCGGACCGGCATTACGCTGTCGCGCGATCCCCACAGCAGCAGCGTGGGCATGCCCTCGGTCAGATAGCAATGGATGTCAACACCCGTGCCGCAGGCCGGCTGCACACGCTCTCCCAGTGCGGGCTGAACGCGCCGTGGGCCGCCGTGCGCCTGGCACTGGGCGACGATCCCGGCGATCTGACCCCGGACTTCCTGGGAGCGGACTACGCGGTCGTCGCGGGTCCGCGCACACTGCGTCCGGTGGCGCTGCCGCAGCAGCGGACGGACTCCACCTCCGCGGCTACAGCAGCGGCCGCCGCTGTGTCGCTCTGACGTCCCCTTCGGCATCTCAGCGGGGATACCGCAGGGGGTTTCCCCTCAGGGGCCCCTGGGGGGAAACCCCCAATGAAGTCGGGGATTAACCCGGTCGCTCGGACGACGCCCGGTCCGTAGGTTCTGGGGTGGAATCGGAACACCGTTCCACTCAGCCTACGGAGGCCCCTCGTGACCGCCCCTTCGCGCCCGCAGACGCGCACTCTTCATCCGCTCGTCGCGGCCTTCGTGCGGTTCGTCGTGTGTGGTGGCGGTGTCGGGCTGGCGTCCAGCGGGGTACTCGTACTGCTCAACGACCGGATGCCGATGGCCGTTGCCAACGCGCTGGTCACCGTCGTCTCCACGGTCATCGCCACCGAATTGCACGGGCGGGTCTCCTTCCGCAGCGGGCGGAAGGGGTGGGGGGTCCATCTTCAGTCCGGGGTGACCGTCGCCGTGAGCTACGCGTTCACGACAGGGGCACTGTTCTGCCTGTACGCCGTCCGGTCCGAGCCCTCGGCCCTGGTCGAGCAGACGGTCTATCTGTCGGCGTCCGCTCTGGCGGGCATCGGACGGTTCGCGCTACTGCGGGTCGTCGTCTTCGCCGATCGGGCCCCCGAGCCCGACGCCTCGCTCAGCAAGGCTGCGGTGGCGATGGCTGCGTGAGGTCGCAGCCTTCCGGAATCGTGGAGTGCGTCGCTGCGTAATTGGCACCTGGCCCCGCGGCCTTCGCTGCTTCCTCGGCCTCGTTCTCGGCGGCATCAGTGCCGCCGCCTGCCGCCCCTGCCCCTGCCGCTTGCGCCCGGTCGGCGCCGCTGATGGCTGCGGCCGAGATGCGCGGCCGGCCGCCGACGGGCCTGCTCGGCGACCGTCCTCAGATCCGCCAGACCCGCCTGGTCGGGGTGACCGGATGCGAGAGCGGCCTCAAGAGCCTTATGGGCAGAGAGTTCCTGGCCTCCCAGGATTTCGAGCAAGCCTTCGGGGCCCGCTGTCTCCAGCAGCTGGAGCAGACTCTCGGCGACCATGACGAGGCTCTCGGGCTCGTTGAGGTCCTCGGCACCGAGGACCTCCCGGCGCACCAGGACACTCAGGGCAGTGGGGCCGAGGAGCGGGTCGCCGCGCAGGCCGCGCAGCAGGGCCTCTCCGTCCGGGTACGCGTCGACGAGTGCGTCCAGCATGGCTTCGGCGCGGGTACGGAACGGGGTCGCGCGCACCGCATCGGTCAGCTTCTGCAGCGCCTCGGCAGAGCTCTCCCGGGCGGCGACCCAGGCAGCGAGTTCGGTGCGGGCGGCGTCCGGGTCGTAGTGCTCGGCGATGACACCGAGGAGCCCGGCGGCGGGGGCGTGGGCGAGTTCACCGACGCGCGGGGCATCACGCCCCTCGGCGAGCAGCCGACGGCGTACGGAATCGTGGCCGAGGGCGGTGAGACGGATCAACTCGACGGGCCCGGTGGTCAGTTCCGCCCGCTGCTCCTTGCTCCGCTCTGCGGCATCCTCGCTCTCCCCGTGTCCACCGGCGACGACGCCGAAGAGCTCGGCGAGCTCCGGCGGCATCCCGGCGGGTGGCAGCACGGACTCCTCGAGCGGTATGTCGAGGAAGACCGGGTCGGCCATGCCCTCGTGCCGCTTGATCGCGCCCAGGTCCTCCAGCACGTCCAATGCGGTGCGCAGATCACGGTCCGCGTGTCCGAGTTCCATCTGCCAGGCGTAGTGCCCGGTCAGTTCGTACTCGGCGCGGTAGCACAGGTGCAGCGAGTCGCGCAGCCGGGGCCAGGGCATGGCGTGCGGCAGGCTGTAGAGGGTGTTGAGAACATCCTGCACGGTGTCCTCGAAGCTGTCGAAGAGCATCGACTCGACGTGTCGGCCGCTGCGGGCGCCCAGGAGTGGCACGCGCAGCTCGGAGAAGGTCTCGAAGGCGTGCCGCCACAGCGCGAGCGGGTCCTTCAGCAGGGGCTGCGCCTTGGCGACCGCGTACAGCCGCCCCTTGACCACCCGTACCAGCCGGGCCTTCTTCGCCCACTCGACCGCAAGCCCCAGCCGCGGCAGCTGCGTGGAGGAGCGCACCGTATCCACCGCGTCGCCTGTCCCCAGCTCGGCGACGAGGGCTCGCGCGTCCGCCATTCGCAGGTTGCCCGTCGCGGTGAGCACGCGCCCCTCGGGGCCCGCCCAGTCGGCGATCCCCCGCAGCCACCGCAGCGCGCGGGACGTCTCGGCGCGTGCACGCAGCTCCTTCTCCGCGGGCAGCAGGACCGGCAGCTGCGGTTCGGCGCGTGTCACTGCTGCCGGGCCGCGCGTCAGGTGGTTGCGCACCACCTCGTCCAGTACGTCCTGGTCGTACGGCACCTCGCCTTGCTGAGCTTGCTCCACGAAGCATTGAAGCGCCGCCGGATCCTGGACATCGATCCCCTGCTCGGCTGCGGTGACCGCCCAGAACTTCGCCATTCCCCAGCGGCCGCGGTCAGCCATGGCGGGGGCGTACCGCGGCGCGAGGTTCTCGACCGCAGCAAGGTTGTCGGCCGACGAGGCCCCGCGCGGGTCGCTGAGGCCCATCGCATCGAGGTAGCGCAGCAGGGCTGCAAGCGTGCCGGGCGCATCTGCCAGTTCTTCGCCGGGCAGCACGGTGGCCGTGCGCGGCAGCCAGTCCAGCAGATACTCCTCGATGTGCCGGGGCTCCCACAGCCCCAGCCGCCCGTCGCAGGTACCTCGGTGGCGATAATCGAGCGCCGTCTCGACGACGAACGGATCCACGCTCTCACCGTGCTCGCGGGCCCACTGACCCATCCGGCGGATCAGCAGCGAACGCGCTGCCTCGTATTCCTCGGTCTCCTCGGGCGCGAAGAACATCCTCATCACACCGGCCCTGCCTGTCCTGTCGTACGGCCGCCGTCCCACAGCATGCCAGCGGCCCCGGGCCCGGTGAAGATCACGGTTCCGCGGGACCAGGCACTCACTATTGAACCGTAACCGGTCCGCCGGCGGCCGCAGGGGGCTGACGGGGGGACGAGATGGTTCTGCGCTGTCGGCAACGGGTCCCCGTTGGGTTCAGGGCGCTGTGAAAAGTGCCGGGAAGCGGGAGCGAAGGCTTGGCGCCAGGTGAGTGAGAATGCGACGCCGGGCGATGGCGCCCCACGGGTCGCAGCGGCCGGTGGGTCCCGGCGACCGGACCGGGTCGGGCGGCGAGCGCGTGCCCGCCGTGTCGATTCCGCTCTTCGCCGCCGCCTCCTCGCACTGTGCGACGGCAGTCGGCGCACTATGCGCCGCGCCGGGGCTGGGGATGCCATGTCTCGGTGCGCGGCCATCTGCGGCCTCGGCCCGCGGCCCGCACGGGTGCCCGGGTCGTAACACCGGTCCTGCTGGACGTGAACACGCGTCCCGCCGACGGCCTCCACCAGCTCTCTCAGTGCGGCCTGAACGCCCCCTGGGCCGCCGTGCGGCTCGCCCTCGGTGAGGAAGCCGGCGAGCTCGAACCTCGGTTGCTGGGACCGGACTACGCCGTCGTCGCAGGACCGCACCCGCTCCGCCCGGCTCCGCTGCCGCGCCACCGGACAGTCTCCCCGGTACTGCAGCCCACAGCCCCGACCACGCCCACTCCCTCGCCGGCGACCTCGCCCACCCCCACACCCTCCGAGCCGGAGCGTGCCGACGCCGCGCTACCGATCAGCTGAGGGCCTCCCGAGCAGCGAGAATGGGATTGCTGAGGTCCTTGTTCCCGCTCCCGCCGGAGGTACATGCCAGGTGGAAAGCGCATCGGTTCCCACCCGCGTATGCGCGTTGAACCCCGATCCTTCGTGACGGTGCGGGAGCGGGCCGACGGTGTCGGCCCGCTCCCGCACGGTCAGTCGCCGACCGGGGTGCCCGTCACCTTCAGGTGACGGACGCGGCCCGCGTTGTCGAAGGATCCGAAGCCCACCCGGCCCGAGGCGAAGACCGGGTCGGTGGCCGTGATCAGCGGGTTGCGGCTGCCGTCCAGGTAGACGGCGGTCTCACCGGTGTCGGCGCAGTGGGTGAGGCGCACCTTGTGCCATCCGTCGTCCTTGATCGCCGGAGATGCGCCGAAGGTTCCGTTCCACTGGTCGTCGATGCGCAGCCGGTCGGCGTCGTTGACGGTGAACATACCGTTGTGCGGGTAGATGGTGTTGTCGCTCGACAGATGCGCGTACTGGAACCGGGTGTCCGACTGATAGTCCCAGATGAGAATGACGTCACGGTTGGTGATCTCGACGGGGGTGTCGATCCGGACCTCCGCCTCGACGGTGACGGAGGAGTAGCGCGGGCCCGCGGTCAGGACGGCGTACTCGAAGGGGCGCCGCGGTCCCGGGCGGGCGACGCCCGGCTCAGCCAGGATCGTCTCGCGTTCGGTGTACGCCCACTTGGCCGGGGTGACCGGCGCCCAGTTGTCGGGCCCCGTGGTGTGGGTGGTGGGGGTGTTACCGATCTCGCAGTCGGCGAAGGTGCGGGTCCCGGTCACCTTCCAGACCTTGCCGTTGGCCTTCGAGACGATGTACAGGCCGCCGCTGCGGTCGGAGCCGAAGCGCAGGTCGACACGTTGGTCACCGGCGAGGTCGCGCATGGTGACCGTCTTCCCGGTGGACTTGTCGAAGAGCATCAGCTGCTCGAGCGGCGCGAGGTCGGCGCCGCGGTGCATGTCGCGGGTGTCCGCGGCCAGGATCCGGCCGTCCACGAGGTCACCGAAGATGTACTTTCCACGCAGCGCCGGCGCGTCCTTGCCGCGGTAGACGAAGCCTCCGGCAATGGCGCGGCCCACATCGGACCGGCAGTTCCAGTCGGGTCCCGGGTCGTGGTCGTAGGCGGCGACCGGGTAGGTGTAGTCGTACTGGGCGTCGTCGGCGGGGAGGGGGAGGATGCGGGCACACGGGTCGGTGGTCTTCTTGTCGAATGCGAAGGGGCCCTCGCGCTCGCTCCAGCCGAAGTTGTCACCGGCCTTGACCTCGTACACCGACTCGATGGCGTGCTCGCCTATATGGCCGAGATACATACGGTGGCTGCCGCCCGCATCCCAGCTGAAGCGGTGCGGGTCCCGCATGCCTATCGCGTAGATCTCCCCGAGCGAACCGGGCTCACCGACGAACGGGTTGGACGCGGGGATGCCGTACCGGCCGTTGGCGCTGTCACGGCCCGCGGGGTCGATCCGCAGAAGTTTGCCGTGCGGGAGCGTCAGGTTCTGCGGCTCGCTGTTGCCGACACCCTGCCCTCCGTCGCCCACCGCGAGGTAGAGAAGGCCGTAGTCCTCGTCGTGGGGCCTGGCCGTCGGATTGAAGTCGATCTGCTGAATGCCGTGGACCTGGCCACTGAAGCCGATACGCAGCACCTCGCGACGGGTGCCGTGGAAGACTGCGGCGGAGGGGTCGTCGGCGGTCCACTCAGTGATGATGCCGTGATAGGTGGGCGTGCCGGCCTGCTGGTAATCGGGAGTCTCGGTGGCCTGCGAGGCGAGCTCGGTGTGGATGGTGTAGAAGCGCCCGTTCGCTCCGAACTCCGGGTGGAATGCGGCGTACCCGAAGCCCTGACCGAGACCGCGGCCCGAGAAGAAGTGCGGGAATGCCGCCTTGACGTCCAGGTAGGGGTGCGGGGTGCCCCCGGAGGTGCGCGTCGCGGCGCCGGGGTCGGTGAGGTACAGGGTGCCGTTGAGGTCGGGGGTCGCCATCCGGCCGGAGCCGTCGGGGAGTTCATTGATGGTGTTGATCCGTGCGTGGCGCATCAGGCGCGGATCCGTAGGCGCCGGGACGGGTTCCGACTTGGGGAACTGCGCGAACTCCTGCAGGACGAGTCCCGTCCTGGACTGGACGGGCTTCTGCGGAATGGGGTCGGTCAGGGCGGCTGTCGCCGCGGCGGGCTCGTCGGCATGGGACGGCGCGGCGAAACCGCCCAGGGCGAGGGCTGCGCTGACGGCCACGGCCGCCAAGTTCCTTCGATATGTACGTCGTGACGCCATGTGGGTCCCTTCGGTCCGGCGCGACAAACAGGCAGGGAAAGAACGATCCAGGGACGACAACGGTCAGCGGCCCCCCGTCATGCGCCGGTACTCCGCCGCCACCGCTCCGGCCGGCACCGGGCGGTCCAGGAACAGAAGGTCGTCCATGCGGCAGTCGCAGGCGTTGTTCTCCCGGGTGTTCTGGGGGAAGCTTCCGCCGATCTTGATGCCGCGGGGATCGGTGGGCGAGGCGCGGTGGGGCGCCGGCGTGGTGGCGAGTTCCCAGGGGTCGCCCGGCGTGACGTAGAAGCCATCCAGGGGCTTGCCGTCGCGGTAGAGGGCGAGGGTGCCGTCGCGGAAGTCGAACGTCGCGGCCAGGTGGACCCATTCACCGCGGGGCAGCAGTTCTTCCCAGGAGGCGTCGGCAGCAAAAGTCTGGGAGGCGCCGCTGTCCAGGCGTCTCCCCAGCGCGACCAGCTTCAACTCGCCATTGACCTGGATGAGTTCGAGGAGCGCACGCACCGCGTGGCCGTCAGAGGTTCCGGACAGTACGCCGGCCAGCCCGATCGCGTTGTAGCGGTCGCTCGGGTTGGCCGTGTTGGAGTTGAGGGCGGGATTGTCGCCCGTCATCTTGAACCAGCCCATGACGGTGGCACCCCGGGCACTGCGGAAGGCCCCGAGGGACGACATGCCCTCGGCGTCCCAGGCCCCGGCCTTCCAGTCGTCGTTGCCCGCGGTGGCCGGGTTCTGCTGACGTACCTGCAGGGCGGGCGAAGCGCCCGGGTACGCCTCGTCGGCCACGCGCATCGCGGAACCGCCGTTGATCAGGCTGAGCGCGGTGCCGGAGCGCCCGATGTCCTGCTCGCGACCGGGATCGGCGGGGTCCGGGTGTCCGAAGTCGTACGCCGCCACAGCCTGGGCTCGCAGCGGAGTGTGGGCGGTTGACGGGCGGGCCGCGTGGGCCGGAAACGTGGCGGCGGCAAGCGAAGCGGTCGCGGCGAGTGCGGCGACGGCGAGTGAGTAGCGTCTGGTGCGGGGCGGTGACATACGGCCTCCCAGCGGCAGCGAAGGGACAGTCGACCGGGGTCTCCCGATCGACAGAAAGCGCTTTCGTCCGTGTGCGGGGACCATGTAACCCCTTCGCCGCGACCCTGACAATGGGCGTGTACTCGCCAATTTCTTGGGCGTCCTTCGGCGGCGGCGCGGGCCTCCTTGCGGACAAGGACGCAGACCGCGAACGGCCCATCGGGGCACAGACGCCACCGGCTCACAGCGGTTTACGAGCGGCTCGCCCCGAGTCCGGGCGGGTACGACGGGTGGGTGCAGCGGTCCGGTGGGCGACCGCGCCGGTGCCGGTTCGCCGCCGGACCGCACCACTCCCCGGCCGCAAGTCGGCGCGGAAATCCGCCAGTTGCCCACGGGCCCTTCGCGGCCTTGACCACGCCCCGGGTAGGCTCCGTGGACCGGCCGCGGCGATGGTGACGGCCTCCGCGCCGACGAAGGAGAAGATCACCACGACGATGCCGGAGAAGACGGGTCCGACGTCCCAGATGCCCCTGCTCCGGCACCGCACGGACCCGGCGCAGACCCTGGTCGACCTCGAACTGCAGACCCTCGGCCTCCGCAGCGTCGGCTGGCCGCCGGGGCTCCCGCCAGGGGCGGGATCTCAGGCCGTGCCGGTGTGCCGACGAGCGCGACAGGAAAGTATGGACAAAACTAGATGGCGTCATCCATCTCGCGCCCCACGTCTGGAGGATGCTTCGTGCTCTCGGACAAGTCCCGGCCAGTCGTCACTGCCACGCTCCCGGTCGTCGCCGAGCACATCGGTGAGATCGCCCAGCGTTTCTACCGGCACATGTTCAGCGAACATCCGGAGCTTCTGGACGGTGTGTTCAACCGCGGCAACCAGGTCCACGGGGAGCAGCAGCAGGCGCTGGCCGGTTCGGTGGCGGGGTTTGCGACTACCCTGGTGGAGACCCCGGAGCGGGTACCCGAGTACTTGCTCTCCCGGATCGCGCACAAGCACGCGTCCCTCGGCATCCGCCCCGACCAATACCAGGTCGTCCACGACAACCTGATGTGGGCGATCGTCGACGTCCTGGGCGACGCGGTCACCCCGGAGGTCGCCGCGGCCTGGGACGAGGTCTACTGGCTGATGGCCAACGCCCTGATCAACCAGGAACGCGGCCTCTACAGCGCGCGGGGCGTCAGGCCGGAGACGGTGTGGCGGAACTGGCAGGTGGTGCGGAAGGTCCGCGAGACCGCCGACGTCCTCACCTTCGTGGTCAAGCGGACCGACGACCGCCTGGTGAAGAGCTCGCTGCCCGGCCAGTACGTCACGGTGCGGATGCGGATGCCCGACGGGGTGCTCCAGCCGCGCCAGTACAGCCTGACGCGGGCCGACGACGGTGAGCACCGCCAGTTCTCGGTCAAGCGGGTTGGCGGCGACGGCGAGCCCGACGGTGAGATGTCCACGCTCCTGCACGACTCGGTGGGCCTGGGCGACACGCTCACGCTGTCGGTGCCCTACGGCGACGTCGTGCTCGACGACTCCGGGCGGCCGGTCGTGTTCGCCAGCGCAGGCATCGGGATCGCCCCCATGGCCGGGATGCTCTCCCACCTCGTCGCAGCTCAGTCTGGCCTGCAGGTCATCCTCCTGCACGCCGATCTCGACGAGGCGTCCTTCGCCCTGCGCCGCCAGGTGGTCAGCGACGTCCTGGCCCTGCAGAACGCGCAGCTCTACGTCTGGTACGAACAGGACGCCCGAAGCCACGAGCCGGTGAACGGGGTCTTCCAGGGGCAGATGGACCCCACAGCGGTCGACCTGCCCGAGGACGCCCTGTACTACCTGTGCGGCCCGCTGCCGTTCATGCAGGCCGTACGGAGCCGGCTGATCGAGCAGGGCGTCGCACCCCGCGACATCCAGTACGAGGTGTTCGGCCCCGACCTGTGGCAGGCCGACCTGGACTGACCCGGATATCCCCGGACCTCGATGGTCACGATTGTCCGGCCGGAAGGGACCGGTGCCGCCGACCGGTGCGAACCACTGAGTTGACGGGGTGCGCATCCTTGTCCTGGGCCGCCTCAGCGATAGGCGGCCTGACCGGTGAGGGCCTGCCCGACGACCAGCGTGTGCACCTCGCTGGTGCCCTCGTACGTGAGCACCGACTCGAGGTTGTTGGCGTGCCGCAGCGGCGAGTACTCCAAGGAGATGCCGTTGGCCCCGAGCACGGTCCGGCATTCGCGGGCGATGGCCAGTGCCTCCCGTACGTTGTTCAGCTTGCCCGCACTCACCTGCTCGGGTCGGAGGGTGCCGAGCTCCTTGAGCCTGCCGAGGTGCAGGGCGAGCAGCGCCGCGTTGCCGAGGGAGAGCGCCATGTCGGCGAACTTGCGCTGGGTGAGCTGGAATGCGCTGATCGGCCTGCCGAACTGGACGCGCGCGTCGGCATAGTCGATGGCCGTCTGCAGGCAGTCACGGGCGGCGCCGACTGCGCCGAAGAGGATGCCGAACCGGGCCTCGTTCAGGCACGAGAGCGGGCCCCTCAGCCCCTGGGCCTCGGGAAGCCGGGCGGAATCCGGCAGCCGTACGTTGTCGAAGTGGAGCTCGGAGGTGATCGAGGCCCGGAGCGACATCTTCTGCTTGATGTCGCTCGTGGTGAAGCCGGGCGTGCCGCGAGGCACGAGGAAGCCCCGCACGCCGTCCTCGGTCTGCGCCCAGACCGTGGCCACGTCGGCGATGCCGCCGTTGGTGATCCACATCTTGGAGCCGTTGAGGATCCAGTCGCCGCCGTCGCGGACGGCACGCGTACGCATCCCTGCCGGGTCACTGCCGAAATCGGGTTCGGTGAGGCCGAAGCAGCCGATGGCTTCGCCCGCGGCGAGCCGGGGCAGCCACTCCTGCTTCTGCTCCTCGGACCCCCACTTGCGGATCGAGTACATGGAGAGTGAACCCTGGACCGACACGAAGCTGCGGAAGCCGGAGTCGGCGGCCTCGAGTTCCAGGCAGGCGAGCCCGTAGCCGACGGCACTGACACCCGCGCAGCCGTAACCCTCCAAGTGCATGCCGAGAACGCCCAGCTTGCCGAGTTCGGGGGCGAGTTCGCGAGCGAAGTGCGCGTTCTCGAACCACTCGCCGATGTGCGGGCGTACCCGGTCGGCGAGGAACTTGGCGACCGTGGCCTGGATTTCGCGTTCCTCGTCGCTGAGCACCGAGGCGATGTCCAGCAGGGCGAGGGGGTCCTTCATCGGCTTGTTGCCGCTCATCATGTGCTCCTGGGAGGGTTGTACGAAGGTGTGAGTGGTGGTTGGGGCCGGTTGCAGCGGTGGCCGGGTCAGCTGTCGAGCCAGTCGGCGATGGAGTCGGTGTGCTCGCCCAGCCGGGGCGGGCGCCGTGCGTAGTGGACCGGGGTACGGGACAGCCCGATGGGGTTGGCCACGAGGTTCATCGGACCGTCGTGCCCGCCCTCGGCCTCGGCGCCCGCGTCGTCCGGGGTGACGCGGGGCGCAAGCCCCAGCTGTTCGGCCAGGTCGAAGGCCCCGGCGAGGTCGTTCACCGGACCGCACGGCACGCCGAGCGGAGTGAGGAGCTCGAACCATTCGTCCGCCGCGCGCCGCCGGAGCCGTACGGACAGCTCTTCGGCGAGCGCGTCGACGTGGGCCACCCGGTCGGTGTTGGTGGCGAACCGCGGATCCACGGCCAGACCGGCCGCGTCCAGGCCCCGGCACAGCGCGGCGAACTGCCGGTCGTTGCCGACGGCGACGACGAGTGGCCGGTCCGCCGTCTCGTAGACCTCGTACGGGGCGATCGACGGATGGCGGTTGCCGAGGATGCCCGGCACCTGTCCGGCCAGTGTGTAGCCGGCGGACTGGTTGACCATGCCGGACAGCAGCGACGACAGCAGGTTGACCTCGACATGCTGACCCTCACCGGTCGCATCCCGATGACGCAGGGCAGCCATGACCCCCATCGCGGCATGCAGGCCGGTGAGTACGTCGACCAGCGCGACGCCCGTCTTGACCGGTTGCCCGGGGGCGGGCCCGGTGACACTCATCAGTCCGCCGACGGCCTGGATCAGCAGGTCGTAGCCGGGCAGCGCCGCCCCCTTGCCCGCTCCGAAGCCGGTCACCGAGCAGTAGACGAGGCCGGGGTTGAATTCGCGGACCCGCTCGTAGGAGAGCCCGTACTTGTCCATGGTGCCGGGGCGGAAGTTCTCGAACACCACGTCCGCTCGGCGGATCAGCTCCGTCGCCCTGCGGCGGCCCGTCGGGTCGCGCAGATCCACGGCGAAGGATCGCTTGTTGCGGTTGACGGAGAGAAAATAGGTGGCCTCACGGTGCGCCTGTGGCGGGCCCCAGGCCCGGGTGTCGTCGCCGGTCCCCGGCTGCTCCACCTTGATCACATCCGCGCCGAGGTCGGCGAGGAGCATGGTCGCGTACGGTGCTGCGAGAACCCGGCCGAAGTCGGCCACCAGAACGCCGGACAGCGGCAGTCGAGGGACGTCGGTCATCGGGTCCCTGCCCGGGAGGCGCGCAGATAGACCGTGGTGGTCGTGGTGAAGAAGTCGCGGGCAGCACGGCCCTGCTCCTTGGGGCCGAAACCGCTCGCCTTCGCCCCACCGAAGGGCACATGCGGATCGGCGCCCGCGGTCTCGGAGTTGATGTGCAGCACCCCGACGTCCAGGCGCTGCACAGCTGCGGTCACTGCACGCAGGTCATCGGTGAACACGGCTGCGGCCAGACCGAATTCGCTGTCACCGACGAGATCGAGTGCGATGTCGTCGTCAGGTACACGACGTACCACGACGACGGGACCGAACAGTTCCTCGCGCCACAGCGGGTCGTCCCCGGCGAGTTCCACCACGGTGGGCGGCAGAAAGGCGCCGACGGAGCGCTCGTCGTCGTAGGGCCGGCCACCTGTCAGAATCTGCACGCCCGCACGGGCGGCGCCTTCGTCCAACGCCGTCTGGATCGTGTCGCGTGCCCGGTGCGAGATCACCGGTCCCATCTGAACTCCGTCGTCGAGGGGGTCTCCCACCCGAAGTGCGGCGGCGCGTGCGACGAGCCGGTCGAGGAACGCGTCCGCGATGCGCTCGTTCACGATGACGCGGGAGGTGGCGGTGCACTTCTGCCCGGTGGAGCGGAACGCACCTGCGAGGACTTCGGTGACGGCGAGTTCGAGGTCGGCGTCGGACAGCACGACGGCGGCGTTCTTGCCGCCCGTCTCCGTCTGCACGGGCCGGGCGAGACGGCCGCAGGCGGCTATGACGTCGCGGCCCACCGCCGTGGATCCGGTGAAGGTGACCGCGTCGACGTCGGGGTGGCCGACGAGCCGCGCGCCCAGCTCGCCGTCGCCGATCAGCAGCGACAGCACCCCGTCCGGCAGTCCGGCCTCGACGAGTGCCTCGGCCATGCGCACTGCGAGCAGCGGCACGAGTCCGGAGGGCTTCCACACCACGGTGTTGCCGTATCCGAGCGCCGGGGCGATCTTCCACGCGGGGATGGCGACAGGGAAGTTGAACGGGGTGACCGCGGCGAAGACACCCACCGGACGGTGGATCACCTGAATCTGCTCGCCGGGTCGCGGAGAGGCGAAGACCTCGCCGGCCGGCCGGTCGGCCTCCGCTGCGCAGTAGCGGAAGATCTCTGCGGCCCGCCGCACTTCGCCGACGCCCTCGGGCAGGGTCTTCCCCTCCTCCCTGGACAGTTCCTCGCCCCACTGGGCCGCATGTGCCTCGATCACGTCGGCGGCGCGGGCAAGGATCCGGGCCCGGGCGTGATGGGGCGTGGCCGCCCAGTCCGGGAAGACCTTGCGTGCGGCTGCCACGGCGTCTTCCAGGTCGGCGGGCCGGGCCACGTTCCCCACCGCGACGAGCTCGTCGGGGCAGGCCGGGTTGACGTCGACCAGTTCGTCGCCCGCACCGGTGCGCCACTCCCCCGCCACCAGGTGGCGCAGGCGCGGGACTTCCTCTTGCGGAGCGGCGGCCTCCGAGGCGCGGTCACTGCCTGCGTGCTGCTGCATCGGCGTTCCCTTCCGTATGCGTCCAAATGCGTCCGTACGCACCGTCCTGGAGCGCATCGGGATGACGAAGCCGTCATTCTCCGCATGCCGCAGCCCTTCACGCAGTGGACAGAATGTCCCGCCCATCTCATGGTTCGCGCTCCAATGCGTCCATGGCCGCCGTCCCCGGTGCGCGATTGGCTCGGCGGTCCATCCCCATGCACCCAGGAGGAGATCCCATGCCTGCCACTCCCGGCCCGGTCGGCGGACCCCGGCTCTCACAGGAACGCCGGATCGTCACCGAGATCCCCGGCCCCCGCTCACGGGAACTCCTCGCCCGCCAGCGCGGACTCGTCCCGGCCGGTGTGGGCTCCACGCTGCCGATCTTCGTGGAGGCTGCGGGCGGTGGCGTGATCACGGACGCGGACGGCAACTCCCTCATCGACTTCGGCAGCGGCATCGCCGTGACGACGGTGGGCAATGCCGCCCCCCGGGTCGTCGCGCGGGCCGTCGCGCAACTGGAGCGCTTCACCCATACCTGCTTCCTGGTGAACCCCTACCGCTCTTACCTCGACGTCTGCGAGACCCTGAACCGGCTCGCCCCGGTGCCCGGCGAGAAGCGCACCCTGCTCGTCAACTCCGGTGCCGAGGCGGTGGAGAACGCGGTCAAGATCGCCCGTGCGGCCACCGGCCGGCCGGCCGTCGTCGTCTTCGACCACGCCTTTCACGGCCGCACCCTGCTCACCATGTCGCTGACCGCGAAGAACCGCCCGTACCGGCAGGGGTTCGGCCCGTTCGCCCCCGAGGTGTACCGCGCCCCGATGGCCTATCCGTACCGTTGGCCGTCGGGACCGGCGCGCTGCGCCCAGGAGGCCGCCGCGGCACTCGCGGACCTGCTGGACCGGCAGGTGGGCGCAGAGAACGTGGCTGCCGTACTGGTGGAACCGATCCAGGGCGAGGGCGGCTTCGTCGTACCGGCTCCCGGCTTCCTGCGCAGGGTCGCCGAGCTGTGCCGGGAACGCGGCATTCTGCTGATCGCCGACGAGGTGCAGACCGGTATCGGACGTACCGGGCGGATGTTCGCGTGTGAGGACGAGGGCATCGAGCCCGATCTGCTGACCACGGCCAAGGGACTCGGCGGCGGTCTGCCGCTGGGCGCGGTGACCGGGCGCGCGGAGGTGATGGACGCCGTGCCGGCAGGTGGCCTCGGTGGTACGTACAGCGGGAACCCGGTGGCGTGCGAAGCGGCGCTCGGGGTCTTCGAGGAGATCGAGACGCATGGACTGCTGGCGCGGGCACGGGAGATCGGCGATCTCATGCTCGGCGCCCTCGACGCGCTGCGGGCCGCCCACCCGGAGGTCGGCGAAGTACGGGGCCGGGGCGCGATGACAGCCGTCGAGCTGGTGACGCCGGACGGGTCCCGGCGCCCCGCGCCCGAACTGGCGGCGCGGATCGCGGGACGCTGCCACGCGCAGGGGCTTCTGGTACTGACGGCGGGCAGCTATGGCAATGTGCTGCGCTTCCTGCCGCCGTTGTCGATATCGGACGAGCTGCTGAAGGAGGGCCTGGGAATCCTGGGAGCAGCGTTCGCCGAGGAAACCACCGGGCCGTCGGCCTGACCCGGAGCGCGTCCAGCCCGTTCGGCGCCTCCGGCCCGTTCGGCGCGCTCAGCGCGTGCATCGCGCTCGGCTTGTCCCGTTCGTTCAACTCGTCCGGCTCATCCGGCGCGCTCAGCGCTCCGGCGCATCCGGCGCCTGCATCGCGCTCGGCGCCCCGCGGACCAGTGACCGGCCGGCCGTCCGGTCACTGGTCCGCGATCCCCTCCCAGGCGGCCAGCGCGAGCAGCAACTCGGCGCGTACGTGCGCGGAGTCGAGATCCACGCCCAGCAGTGTCCGGATCCGCTCCATCCGGCTGCGCAGCGTGTGCCGGTGGACCTCCAGGGCTGCGGATGCGGCACCCCACTGCCCGTGATGTTCCAGGAACGCGCGGAGGGAAGCGAGTAGTTCCGTGCCGTTGTCCCGGTCCTGCGCGGCCAGCGGCGCGAGCCGTTCGGCGGCCAGCCGGCGCAGGACCTCTCGGGTCTCGGGGGCGCTGACGAGCACGTGTCCGGCCAGCGACTCGAAGGCGACGAGCCCCGGTCGGCCACGCGCCTCGGCGACCGCGGCCGCGTTGCTCGCCTCCTGGAGCGCCTGCGGCCCGGCGTCGGGCTCGTGCACAAGGCTGAGCCCGGCCCAGAGGCGCGGCCCGAACCGTGCGACCGCATCGCCGACAAGACCCCGGGCGATACCGATACCAGTGGCGCCGCCGTGTCCGTCGCTCTCTGCGGGACCTTCGTCCCCACCCGCTCGCATCCCCACTCGGGTGCCGTCCCCGGGCAGCAGGAGCACGGCACGCCCCTCACGTACGGCACCGAAGCGCGGCAGGCCGATCTCGGCGAGGCGGGGTCCCACGGTGTCGAGGGCCTGCCGAGGGCTCGGCCCGCTCAGTACGAGGACGCGGATGCCGTTGCGGGCCGGGAAGCCGGCCTCCGTCAGGTGGTCGCGGGCGGTGCGCGAGGGGAGTGTCCCGTCCAGGACCATGCGCAGGAAGAGGCTGTTGACCCGGTGCTGTTCGTCCTGCAGGCGCAGTGGCTTCTCGGCCTGGAGCGCGATCAGCGACGCTGCGTGTCCGAGCAACAGGTGGTCGACGGCCGTCAGTTCCCGGTCGGCGGCCAGCACGAGTCTGCCGTGGGTGCGCGGGCCCACGCGGACCTGTTGGGTGACGACCACCCCGTGCGGTCCGGCACTCAGCGCCTCCGTCGCCCGGTCGCTCCCGCCGGCGCTCCTCAACTCGGCGAGCACACCGGGGTCGACGCCCGCCGAACCGGACGGATGGGCGGCACGCACCGCACCGGCGTCGTCCAGGTACAGCACCGTGGTGTGCGTCGAGACGGCCAGTTCCCGTACGACGGCCCTGGCGCCGTCGCGCAGCGCGGCCCGGGTCATCCGGGGCTGGACGCGGGAGGCCCGTACGACTCCCTCATACTGCAGCTCGGCCAGGCGTTCCATCACGGCCTTGGTGATCGCGACGAATGGCGTGGGCAGCGGCACTTCGAGCAGGGGCAGTCCCACCTTGTCGGCCGCGTCCACGACGGCCGCGGGAACATGCCGGTGCGAGAGTCCCGTCCCGAAGCCGACAGCGGCCACACCGACATCCGCCAACCGCTGGATGTACGCCCGCTGCCCGGCCTCCGCTTCCGGCAGTCGCAGTCCAGTGGTGAGCAGCAGTTCGCCACCGCTCAGCCAGGGAACGGGGTCGGCCAGATCGATGCTGTGGGCCCAGACGGCCTCCCGATCGAGCCCGTCCCGCCCGGCCAGCACCGTCAGCCGCAGCTCGGGGCGGCCGATCAGCCAGTGGAGGGGTACGCCCAAGGTTTCCACCGCCGCCCTGCCCGCGCCGCGGGATCGCACCCGGGCCTCTCGTTCGATCGGGCAAAGCTAGCAGGCCGGCCGGAATCCGCCTCGACCGGTGCGGGAGCGTTCCCGGATCCCTTCACGGCCCACAGGGTCGCGCCACCACCGCCGACTTCGTGCGGGTCAACGGCTACGCCAACCCGCCGTGCACGAAAGCCCGCCGGCGAGAGGCATCTCCGCCGACGGCTTGCCCACCGGACCGCGCCCCGCACTCACCTACGATCAACCGCGTGTGCGCAAACGTCATCGTCGCCGAAGACGACAAGAAGCAGGCCGAACTCGTACGCCGTTACCTCGAACGCGAGGGCCACGCGGTCACGGTCGTCGGGGACGGTCTCGCCGCGCTCGACGAGGTGCGGCACGGGGAGCCCGACCTGCTGGTCCTCGATGTGATGATGCCTCGGGCGGACGGGCTCGATGTGGTGCGTGTCCTGCGCGCCGAGCAACGGGAGCTGGCGGTGCTGATGCTGACGGCCCGGACCACCGAGGACGATCTGCTGCTGGGTCTCGACCTGGGTGCGGACGACTACATGACCAAGCCGTACAGCCCGCGCGAACTGATGGCCCGGGTCCGCACGCTCCTGCGGCGTACGAATCGGCCAGGACAGGTGAACCCCTCCGCGGACGCCGTGGATGAGGTGCTTTCCGTGGGCGCACTCAGGGTTGACCCTGCCCGGCACGAGATACGGGTCGACGGTACGTCGGTGGAATGCACGCCGGGCGAGTTCCGCATCCTTGCCGCGATGGCCGCCGAGCCCGACCGGGTCTTCAGCAGACAGCGGCTCCTGGAGGAACTGCACGGCTTCGACCGGTACATCAGCGACCGCACGGTCGACGTGCACATCATGAACCTGCGCAAGAAGATCGAGCCCGCCCCGCGGAAGCCGGCCCGGCTGCTCACCGTCTTCGGAGTCGGATACAAACTGACCGACCCCGCAAGGGGCGCGTCGCGTGCGTAGCCGTGGCCGGCTGGACCGCCGGCGACTGCCGCTCCGCAAGAGTCTGCTCGTGCGGCTGCTGGCCGTATCGGCGCTGGTGGCGGCCTGTTCGGTGGCGGCCACCGCCTGGCTCGCCGTACAGACCACGTCCGGTGCCATCAAGCAGGAGCAGGGCCAGAACCTCACCGCGGATGCCCGGATCTACACCAAGCTGCTCGGCTACGCGGCGGGCCATCCCCAGTGGGACGGTGTCGAGGGGACGGTGCGCGATCTGGCGACGCGGTCGGGCCGCCGGATCGCCCTGACCACCCAGAGCCGGGAAATCATCGCCGACTCCGCGACCGGGGCGCCCCCGCCCGCGCTTCCCACACAGGCGTCAGCCGTAGTCGACCCGCTCTCCGTGGACACAGCGCTGGCGGCACAGTCTTCCGGAACGACCGGCACCGCGGCCGACCGCGTCGACCCGCGGGCCGTGGGACCGTTCCGCCTGCCCCCGGCCGAACGTACGCAGTTGCGTCGCACCGCCGACCGGGGTGTGGCGTGCCTGAACGACGCCGGGATCGCCTCGGACGTCATCGAGGGACCGAACGGGCGCCCCCGCATCCAGATCGTCGGCAACGACCCCGACCGCATCCTGGGCACCAGGTGCTCGACCGACGCGCTGGACAGGCCCACCGAAACCGAGAAAAAGGCGCTCGGCGCGCTCAATCGGCTGGCCGACGCCTGCCTGGACCGCCAGAACCGCGCGGGTGTCCACCTGCGCCTGGATCTCTCCTGGAACCAGGGCCCCGAGCCGGAACCGAGCGCCGGCCCGGTCCGTCGGCCTTCCACCGCTACCCCCGCCCCGGTGCCGACCGTCCAGAGCAGTGACAACGACCGGGCGATCGCGTCGTGCGTCGGCGCCGCCCGCCGCGAGCAGCTCAGTTCGTACGTCGCCTCGCCCGCGCTGCTGTTCATCGGGGACGCGGGCGGCGCCACCGTCCCCGGTTTCGATCTCTCACCGGCGAACACCGCCCGTATCGCAGGTGTCGCGGCCCTGGTCCTCGCCCTCACCGTCGGCGCCTCGGTGCTGGCAGGAGTCCGGCTCGTACGGCCGTTGCAGGCACTCACCGGTGCCGCCCAGCGCATGCGGGACGGCGAGGAATCGGCGCCCGTACCGGTCACCGCGGACAACGAGATCGGGCGACTGGCCGCCACCTTCAACGATATGACGGCGCATCGTGCACGCCTTGAGAAACAGCGGAAGGTGATGGTCAGCGATGTCGCCCACGAGTTGCGCACCCCGCTGAGCAATATCCGCGGCTGGCTGGAGGCGGCGCAGGACGGCGTGGCCGACCTCGACGCGGCTTTCGTCTCTTCGCTTCTGGAGGAGGCCGTTCAGCTGCAACACATCGTCGACGACCTCCAGGACCTGGCCGCGGCCGACGCGGGCGCGCTGCGTCTGCATCCGGCGCCGGTACGGATCGACGACCTCCTCGGCCAGGTCGCCGCGGCGCACCAGGCCCGCGCCGAGACGGCCGGAGTGACGCTGGCGGTAGGCACGGCGGACCCCGGGCCCCCTCCTCTTCCCCTGACCGCCGACCCGGTTCGGCTGCGGCAGGCCCTCGGCAACCTGGTGTCCAACGCGATACGCCACACACCTCCGGACGGGCACGTGACCCTGCGCGCGTACAGCTCCGAGTCAGGTGACGAGGTGGTCGTGGACGTCGAGGACACCGGCAGCGGCATCTCGCCCGAGGACCTCCCATGCGTCTTCGACCGTTTCTGGCGCGCGGAGAAGTCGCGGAGCCGCCGCACCGGCGGCAGCGGTCTCGGCCTGGCCATCGTCCGCAAACTCGCCGAGGCCCATGGTGGCGCGGTGAGCGCCGCGAGTACGGAGGGGAAGGGCTCGGTCTTCACGCTGCGCCTGCCGGCGAGCCCGCATCGCACACCGGCGGGCCGGCCACCGAAGCCGTCGGACCGTCCGGACGAGGCCGCCCTGGACCATCAGGGCTGATGCGATGACCACAGCGATCTGACAGCTTCTTCATAAGTTCACGCGAGGCTGACGGCATGCCCGGCGCCTGGTGCGAATCGGCATCCAGGCACCACCAAGGCCGGGCTGGAACTGGAGCCACGTATGTCCCACCGTCCCCGTCCGACCCTGCGCACCGCCGTCCTCACTGCCGTCGCGGCGGGCGCAGTACTCCTCCCCTCCGCCACGGCTCTCGCATCGGTCCCTTCCGACGCAACGCCCAGCCCTTCGGTGACGTCCACCGAGCGGACCCCGGCGCCCACTCCGGAAGCCGGGTCGAGCAGCCCCGCGCGTGGCGAGGAACCGTCGGTGACGCCCCGTGGCGGCGTGGCCGCGGGCGACAGGCCCAGCGCGGCCCCGGCCGTGCGCTTGAAGGGTGGCTCCGCCGAGCCGCGTGGCGGCGTGGCCGCGGGCGAGCGTCCGATCAGCACGACGAGCAACACCACCACCGCCGCCGTCGCGGGTTCGGTCGCCGCCGCGGCCCTGCTCGGGGGCGCGGGCACTCTGGTGCTGCGCCGCCGCCGCACGACCGCACACCGCAACGGCTGACCTCCACGTGGCGCCGTCCTTCAGGGGGCGGCGCCACCGCCCGTCTCGGCCCCTCCTGTCCCCTGCTCTGGAGCCCGCATGCCCCCTGCGCACCACAGACCCCGGCGATCCGCCGCCCTGACAACTCTCGCCTGTCTCACCATCGCTCTCCTCACCGGTTGCACCTCCCACGCAGCGGAGCCACCACCCCCCGCCCGCTCCCCCACGCACTCCCCCACTGCCCCCGCCTCCCCCGGCTCCCCCGGCTCCCCCGGAGCGGATCAACCCGTGGCTCCCACTCAGGTGGTGATCCCCTCGATCGGAGTGACCAGCTCTCTGATGCCGCTCGGTCTCAACGCGGACGGCACCGTCGAGGTCCCACCGGCGGAGAAGGGCATGACAGCAGGCTGGTACACCGGAGGTGCGATCCCGGGTGAGCGCGGAGCAGCCGTCCTCATCGGGCACAACGACACCCGGTTCGGCAAGGCGGTCTTCCACGACCTGAAGAAGATCGGCAAGGGCGCGGACATAGTCGTGCGCAACGAGCAAGGCCAGGCAACCCACTTCACCGTCACCGGCACGGAGTCCGTGAGCAAGAAGGCGTTCCCCACGAAGAAGGTGTACGGCAGGACCGACGACCGCGCCCTCCGTCTCATCACCTGCGACGGCGCATTCGACGCCCAGGGCCATCCGGTGGACAACCTCATCGTCTACGCCACCGCCCGCTGACGATTCCGCACGGCGTCACCTTTTTGGGGTGAGGGCTTGAAGCTGCGACCGGCGCTGACAGATCGGATTTGTCGAAGTCCGGCGCACCAGCGGTGAGACTCCCGTCCTTCGACCTCACGCTTTCTTCCGCGCCGCCGACGACCACCCGGAATGGCCACTCCCAGCACCCCGGGTGTGTACTAGCTCAGCTCCAGCTCGGCGAGGGCCCGTGCGGCGGCCTGTAGGGAACCGGTCGGCCGGTGTGTGCATCGAGCAGAACGCGGTCGCCCACGGGTCGGTCCAGCTTCAGTGTCACCTGCTGCAACTTTCCCTGCTTGGTGCAGTGGCCGCCGTCCGTCTGGTCCTTGACGGAGGCTGACAGCACGACGCTGCCGCGTGTTTCCAGCACATCCACTGCGGGGCCGCCATCGCAGACGCCATGAAGGGCAACCACGGTGACCGATCGCCTGTCTGCGGACATTTGGACCATCCGGTTGAGTGGATAACCGGGGACGTCGAGGGCCTGCTTGATCGGCGACTGGGGGAGTTTCGACGGGATAACAGCGGCCTGCTTGAGGGGAGAGTCATAGCCCTTGAGGTTGTACAGCCAGGCTGGGACCACCGCCGGTCCGCGGGCAGTGGCCACGCTCATCTCACCCAGCCTCGCCCCGGTCACGGTGAGGTGTTGCTTTCCGTCGACGCGGGCGCCGCCGGCCATGGTCTTGTACGACTCATCCGCCCCCACCAGCGGTCGTGTGAGTGTTCTACCGTCGTCCCATGCCACTCGGCCGTCCTTCGGCGAGGTGGCAGGCAACTTGCCTTCCAGGACGAAGCTGTGGTCTTGGTAGGCCTGCCGATCAGCCTTGCTCCGCAGTCCGCCTCGCGGTAGTTGGATCACGTCGCTCATGGGGTGGAAGCCATCACGCCACGCGGCAGCCGCGGCTGACCCGTCCCAGGCCGCGGCGACCTGTTGGGCGCGCTGCGCCTGCGCATTCGTGCCGCTACTGGCTTCCTGCTGGCTGCCGCAACCGGAGGCGGCCCCCAGGCCGGCGGCAGACAAGGCGACTCCAGCAAGCAGGCTGACGGAGCGCGATGTTCTGATACGCATGTGGCCTCCCGGACGAACGGAGTGGTGGGTTGTCCCGACTTTGTGACGTGGCTGGGCCGGGACAGGTTTCACCGGTTGCGGCAGCAGAGCGCGCCCTGGACCGTCTCCAGCTGGGGCACGGACTACACGTACACGTACACGAACCTCTCCGACCACTACCCGCTGATCGCTTCCGCCCGATAGCGGATCCGAGCCCCGCACGCCCGTCACCCCAGTCGCCCCCACTCGAACACCGTCGGTAGATAATCGGATATGGCGAGGCGGAGTGCCGCAAGCCCGGCACTCCGCCTCGTCGATGTACCCAGCGACGATCCGCCCCGAAGGAACCCCGTCGACGAACGACTGGCCGCCACCGGCCGCGCCGTCATCATCGACGTCCACTCCTACCCGACGGCCCCGCTCCCCTACGAACTCCACGGCTCCGGACCGCGCCCTCCGATCTGCCTGGGCACCGACGCCTTCCACACCCCGCCGGAACTCCTCGCCCAGGCCGAGAAGGCGTTCGCCGGCTTCGGGGGCACGGGCATCAACAGCCCCTTCGCCGGTACGTACGTGCCGCTGAAGCATTACGGCACGGACCCGCGCGTCAGCGCCCTGGTGATCGAGATCCGCCGCGATGTGTACATGTCCGAGCCGGGCGGACCTGCCGGCCCCGGCCTGACCGCGCTGGCTTCGGCGCTGGCCACCCTGGTCGCCGCGCTGTCCGGGGCGAGCGAGCCGGGGCCGCGAGCGTGACCCCTCGCTTCGCCACGGCACGATTCCACGTACGGTCCGGTCCGGACGCACTGTTCACGCGGGTGCGACACATCATGGGGGCGCCTGTGTCACTGCGAACCGGCCGGCACGCGCTGGAGCGACTGGCAGGACGGCACGCGCCGACGGACCGGCTCGTCGAGTTCGATCCGGATGCCTGGGAACTGGTCTCCGCCGACGTACGGACCGACACCGGCAAGTGGATCAAGTCCACCTGGAGCGTGGACGTCGACGGTCGGCGATGGTGGGTGGTCATCGGCCTGGGGAGCACCGTCGTAACCGTGATCGACGTGGCTCCGGAGCGTGTGGGGCTGGGGGACGGGATCATCACGGAGGGGCCACTGTACGAGTTCGTCGCGGGCGTGAACGCGAAGCTGATGGGCTGATCGATCACGATCGAGACGCAGAGAGGCTGTCGTGCGTGGGAAGCCACGCAACGTCCGCCGGCAGGTTGAGGTGCCGTACACCCCCGAGGCCGCTGGGCACAGCTGTTACGGCCGTGTGCACACACCACTGACGAGCTGACATCGCACCGGGTTGCCCGCGTCCGGAGCGGCCAGGATCTCGATGCCTTCGACGTCGAACCCGAGATCGGGGTGAGCGCCCGTTCAACAAGAGCTGTACGTGTCGTGGTCGGGCCTGCCCAGCGAGTTCCTGGTGGAGGCCGGTGTGTGAGGCCGCGCGTCGCTGCTCGCGGCAGCCGGAGTCAGAGCTGCGCCTCCCAACGATCCATCAGCTCTCTCGCCAGGGCTTCCCGGCCCGCCACCAGTACCGGTGAGCCGAAGGTGAACTTCCGGCCGCCCGGTCCGAGGACTGCCATGCGCCGTTCTCGTACCAGCGCAGTCCCCGCCGCGACATCCCACGGTTTCGGGCCGATGCAGATGCAGGCGTCGAGCCATCCTTCTGCCACCCCCACCAGGTCCATGGACATGGCCCCCTGCATCCTGATCCGATACGCCTCTGCGTACAGGCGCCCGATAAAGGCCTTGTGCCGGGGGTTCCCGGAGCCGGCACCGGTGATGCCGATCACCGCCCGGGACACCTCCCGGACGCCGAGCGGCTCCTTTGCCGGGCCCGTCGTGCGGCCAGAGATCCAGCGGCGGCCGAGGGCCGGTGCGTCGATCACGCCCAAAGATGGCTGTCGGTCCTTCACGAAGGCCAGTGAGAGTGCATAACCGGGCGCGCCCCGGGTGAAGTTCATCGTTCCGTCGATCGGGTCCAGCAACCAGCACGTGGCCGGCAACGGACCTCCGGCCGCGGACTCCTCGCCGATGACCGGGATCTTGGGGGTGCGCTGTCGCAGGACGCGTGACACTCGGCGTTCGACTTCGATGTCGGCGTCCGTGACCTCCTCGCCCGTCGGTTTCAGCTTCCGCTCCCGCCACTGCGCACCGGCCATGGCCAGCCACTCCACCCCCGCGTCCATCGCCTCCTCAGCGGCGGAACGAAGCTCCGAGTCCTCTGTCACGCCGGATCCAGTGCCCGCTCCACCAGCTTCTCCGCGTGGGCCCCGTGTTCCCCCATCACATAGAAGGTGAGGCGGTCGAAAATCCACTCCTTCTGCACGGACGTGCGTTCGGGGGCGGATCCGACCAGCTTCAGGGCGATGTCTTCCTCGGCTCGGCCCAGCGTGATGTGGGGCGCATACGCGTCCACGGTGTACCGGTACCCGTACTCGGCGAAGCTGGCCCGCTCGTCCGGAGAGAACCGCGAGGTGTCCTTGGACGTGTCGAACGCGGCGCGGTCGAGGTGGGGTGCGAGCACCGAGAGGACGGCTGCTTGCAGTTCACTCAGGAGCTGTGGCCTCTCCAGAGAGAGGAACACCCAACCGGTGGGCTGGTAGACGATGCCTGTGGAGGCGAGTCGGATCTCCTCCGGAAGGCTCATCGACTCCGCGATGGCCGCCAGCTCCCGCTCCGGGCTCAGGGAGTCCAGGAATGGTCCCTGAAATACGGTGACGTGAGGGAGATTTCCGTCAGGGCTGAGAGGGGGTTGCAGTCGATGGTCTTCCCCCACGTCCGTCTGCAACTGGATCGCGGAACGGGTGTGTTCCGCGGACGGCAGCAAGGCAACACCCAGCCATCGGGTCACGGTTGAGCTCCTGTCTTCGTAATCACGTGCAGCGCGGCGTCGAGTCCTCTGCGCATGCATTCCGCCGGCGACTCCCCGTAGAGCCAGCCGGCGATCACTCCGGCGTTGAAGGCGTCACCGCCTCCGGTCCGGTCCACCGGCTCTACAGGGATCGTCGGCTCCTGGACGACTCGGCCGCAGGGGGACGCCCAGAGTGCGCCATCGGACCCCAAGGTCAGGATGACATCCCCGGAGAGCAGCTTCGCGTACCGCTGTGCCGTGCCCGCCGTGTCGCCCGGTGATGCCTCGGGCAGGCGGCTTGCCTCGTCCGAGTTCATGAGGTTCAGCGCTACGCCCCGGGCAAGTGGGCTCATGTCTCTGCCGTTCCATTCGACGGAGACCGAACGGCCGGTCCGGTGAGCGAGCTCCGCCAGGCGTCCGAGCGAGGATGTGGGGTCGCCGACCAGATGGACGTGATCCACTCGGCGGACATCCTCCTCCGTGACGACGTTGAAGGCCAGGTCACGGTCTGCTCCCGCGAAGGTCATCATGCGTTTTCCGGTGGTGGAGGAGAGAACGATCGCCATGCTCGTCCGCGTGGTTGTGTCGACGCGCATCAGCGATGTGTCCACCCCGCCCGCCCGCAGGCCGTCGAGGCAGACAGTGCCCAGGGTGTCATCGCCGACGGCGGACACCAGCTCGGCCGTACATCCCTGCTTCACCAGTCCCAGAGCGGTGTTGGCCGCGGATCCTCCGGGAAAGGCCGCGTAATCGTTGCCGCGGAGCTTCTCATGCTCCTCCGGGAGTCTCGTCGCCCGGACGATGATGTCGAAGTTGGTACCACCGGCTATGAGGACACGCTTACCGGCGATCACGGCTGCCCCAGGCGATAGCTCTCGAACAGGACATGCCGCACCAGCCGTTCCCTGCTGTGAGGGCTGCTCTGCTGCGGAAACGTTGCGTGGGCGACCAGGTCGTGGACCAGCTCCTCAAACCTGTCATCGTCGGAGCCGATGTCGTGGAATCCACGCATCAGTTCCCGGTGGAGCTCCCCCGGCTGCATCCTCAGCTCGTTGAGCCAGGACCGGTTGGCCATGAGAACGTTGGCCGCCGCAGAGCGAAGTCCCGCCTGTGCACTGTTCGGAAGCATGTCGGAGTTGAGCAGCTCGAAGTAGTCGTCGTCATCACGCGCGTGCATCCGGAGATTCTGTCCGCCGACCGCCAGGACGTCCCTGTTCAGATGAAAAAGTTCCAGACCGAGATGGTGCGGAACATCGAGGATGTTCACGCCGCGCTCTGCCAGACCCGCTTCGTCGGTCGAGAACGCCGCCAGAATGTTGGCGAACATGTCGCTGTGTTTCGGCACTGCGATCTGAGCTCCCGCCGGATCTGCGAGAAATTCCTCTGCCGTCATCGCTCCCCAGCGGCCGCCGCGGGCTGCCAGGAGATAGAAATTGCGGCCGCCCATCGAGTACCCCACTCGCCCGACGGGCACGACCTGGGACCGGATTTCCTCCTCCGCGTCGAGCATTCGGAGCAGGCGTTGCTCGTTGTAGATCGCGAGATCCAGGGTCCGCTGGGCCACGTCCCTGACCAGGTGGTCGGACCACGGCAGCTGGACGGCAGCGACCCTGTGATTCCGCTTGGCCAGCACGTCCTCGAACCCGCACCCGAGGAGCAGCGCCTTCACCACGATGAGGGTGGAGTCGGCAAGGCGGGTCGTCCCTCTGGCACGCCCTGCAGCCGCCAGCGCCTGCCGTGCCTCGTTCTCGGCAAGAGAGGTACTCGTCTCGCCGTACCAGACAGCTAATTGCGTCAGCGCGTTGAGACACGGCTGCACGTCCTCGGCGGAGATCTCCTCGCCCGAACCGTCCAGGGCATGGCTGCCGAAGTTGCCGTAGTTCTGAATGGTCCGAATGGCGAGGACGACCTTGGGCGGAACCAGCCCTTTGGTGGTGAGCACCGTGAGTAGGGATTCCAGTGTCGGTTTGGAACCGACAGCTTCCTGCATGGCGATATCCAAGAGGATCGACTCCGCCGCCCTTCTCGCTGTGCTGAGGAAGACCTCGGGATCCGACTCGGCGTATCTCAAAGCCTTCTTGTAAAGCCGGAGCGACTCGCCCTCGTTAACCGTCACGTCGTCCGTGTCCTCTGCGGCAGTTTTGGCCCGACACTACCAAGTGGGTTTTTGGCGAGGCCAGTTCACATTCAGCCATCGCCTCGGGAGCTGCCGCGGAGGGATCCCAGCACGAGACGCCCGTAGCGGGTGCCCAGGGCGGCCGCCGTCGATGCGAGGGCGATACCCAGCCCGATCAGGAGATGGACGGGGTCGTCGTCACCGAGCACCTGGAGGATGCTCAGGGCGGTTCCGAGCGGCAGCCCGAGGATGGTGAGAACACCGAGGGCTCCGGCGATCTGCTGACCGTCCTGGGTCTGGACGAGGCGGGAGTAGTCGGCCGCCTCGGCAAGGATCTCCGCGAAGCGGGCGGGCAGACGATGCTGCCCCTGATAGGCCAGGAGGAGCTCATTGGCCGGGCCGTGTGCGGTCAGATGCTGCCGCCAGTAGGTACTGCGGAATCCTGCGATGTCCTGTTCGAGTGCCGTGACTCGGCGGGCAAGCCCCGGGCCGTCGAATACGTCGGCGAGACCGTCGGTCAACTCGTCGATGTGGTCGCGCTGGATCGTGCCGAGAAGAAGCGCGTCAAGGTAGACCGTACGGAAATGCAGGTCCGCGAAGTCGTAGAAGTCGCCGTCCCCCTGGTCGGGGCGGTGCCCGAGGAAGGCAGCCCCGTGCCGCAGCACAAGGGCGCTCCAGTCGGCGGAGATGCGCACAATGTGCTCGGTCTGGTCCCGCAACTGCTCGGGGGTCGTCGGGAAGTCGGTCTCGTTGGAGCGGGAGGCCAGGGACCAGAGCCAGCTGTCGGCGGAGTCAGGAAGCCGGCCGTCGCTCCGCAGAGCGGGGGTGTGTGTGGCGTCCGGGGTGAGGAAGGCGACGGTATAGGGGCGGGCGAGGGCGAACGGGGCTTCGACACCTCGGGGTTCCGCGACTCCGGCCAGGAGTGTGCCGGGCGCCAGTGGCCCGTCCAGAGGATCGTCTCCGGCTGTGTGCCGATGGCCGACGGCACGCAGGACGTCCAGGAGGACAGGACCTTCGACGGTGAAGTGCAGGACTGCCAGAGCGTGTTGCTGATCCTGGGTCTTGACCGTGCGCAGGAGTTCCATGCCGTGCAGGTGCAGGGACCGATGCGTGATGTCCGTGAACCGGTGCCAGCGACGGGGTCGTTCGCGGGTTCCGTAGAGCGCGCGTGCGGCGGCCGGGGTGTAGTAGGTCTGCCGGGTTTCCGCGTCGGTTCTTCGGCTGCCGAGTTCGAAGGGTAGGGGGCCTTCGACCCAGGGGGGAGGGGACGGGAGCCGGACAGGGATGACTACGGTGACCGTCTGCCGGACACCGGTGATGGAATCGATGTCGGTCGTCACTGGCCTTGTCCCCGTCCTCGCACATCCGCCTCTGTCATGCCTGCGCCTGCCCGACGGATCGGATGAACGCCGTACGGCACTCACCAGTAGCCGCCATTGGGATACTGACTGCCGGGCAAGGCTACCCAGTTGGGGATCATTGATCACATGGGCCCCGCCCGTCGAAGCGGCAGGAGTTGCCCGCCGGCCCGGTCGGCAGCGGAACGCGCCGGAGGCTTCAAGGCAACAAATCCTCCGGACTCTGTGGGACACCCCGCAGGTTGCGGCCGGCCATTTCCATCGCGATCAGGAGTCGATAGCCGTCGCCGGCCACGATGAGTCCGCCGACGACGGCCTCCCGCGTGAGGTCGACCGTGTTCTTGACGCAGATGCCTTTGCGGCGGGCGTAGTGGCCCGCTTCTCCGTCGTCCGTGATCCAGACGGAGTCCGCTAACTCGCTGCGGTGCTCGATGATGACCAGCGTCTCGGCCTCGCCCAGGTGTTGCAGCGGCCGGGACGGTGAGCCGCCGAACACCACGCGGCGCATGCGGTCCACGAGTGCGGTTTCGGCCGGGTCGTCGATCTCGATGGGATCGCCGAGCCACCCGTCCTCGGTCACCTGGCGCAGCCGCGGCCAGTACCGGGTCGACTGCTGGGCCTCCGCCGCAACCGCCTGCGTCCAGCGGCCGCGACCGTCCAGGATCTTTTCCAGCAGGCTCACGCGGTCGACCGCCGCGAAGTTGCACAGCACAGTGTTGTCGGGGAACCAACAGTGGCGTGTCATGGCTGGAAGACCAGGTCCCCTTCTTCCACGTCGGCTGTGGACGGTGTGCCGTCCTCCGGCTCGGGTTCGAGCGTCGCGCGGATCTCGTCGACGTCCAGGCCGGTGTAGGCGGCCAGCGGGCGCAGGGTCGTCTCTCCGGCGAGGTAGGCCTCGTACAGCGACCGGATGGGCCGGAAAGGCAGCCGTGTGGCCTCTGCCCAGGCAGTGCGGGCGGCGAACGCATCGCTCTGTCCGGTCAGCAAGTGGCAAGCCTCCGTGGTGAGTTCACGCAGTCTGCCTCTTGTCTCCGCGTCGATGAAGCCCAGCTGGGAAAGCCGGGCGGCGAGTGCGCTCGGCGACACCTTGAAGCGCACGACGAGCGATCTGAGTTCTTCGTCCGTGAGGTCACGCCCTTTCGCAGCAGCGTTCAGCTCGCCCCTGGGCATCAGCAGGTTGGCGGCGAACACATTGGCGCGGATCTCTGTCAGGTCCTTCTGTCGCCCGGGCGCGAGATGAGTCTCCGTGAGGAGGTCCTGGGCATCCCGGGCCAGGATGTGCCCGAGTTCATGGGCGAGCGTGAAGCGCTGGCGCGTCGGCACCTTCGTCCGGCCGATCATGATGAGCCGGAATCCGTCCGCCTGCCAGGCCGCACCGTCGACCCCGTTGGGCAAGCCGATCTTCGCCACGTCCACGCCGAAGGCACGCTCCACGACGTGGACCAGCTCGGACGTCTCCAGATCGCTGACCGCCGGTGTCCCGGCGGCGGCCAGGGCGTCCTCGGCCAGAGCCACACCCTGGTCGACATGGCGCTCCACCTCGCTCCGGACGGACGGCAGTTCCGGCAGCTGCGGTGACCGGCCGAGAAGTTCCAGCACCTCGTGGGCCGTCGTGAACCTTTCGACGAGATCCCTGAGTCTGTCGCGTCCCTGGCCATCGGCTTCCGGGGCGCTTGCGCGGGCCGCGAAGGCGGGACGGAGCGGCTCGCGGCCGGTCAGGAGCCAGTCGACGGTGGTGTTGCCGAACTCGGCGATCCGGGCGAGGTCAAGAGACGTGAATCGTCGGACGCCGCTGAGAGACTTCGACAGTTTGTCGGGGGTCAGTCCTATGGTCTCGGCGAACGCTGCCTGGTTGACCGAGGCCGCGTCCATGACTTTTCGTACACGTTCGCTCACAGTCTCGCCCATACGGCCAGCGTACGAGGACGTTGCGAAAATCGCAACGCTCATTGCTTGCGCCACGGTTCCGGCGCTGCCGATATCGCAGTGTCCGGACCGGATGTGCGAACACCATCGCCTCCGCGAAGGTCTTCACCATCGCCCGCGGCACATCGGGACGCGCGGAGGCGTACACACCTTCCCTTGCTTACCGCCCCGCACGTCGGCTCGGTGGTGCTCCTGACCCTCCTGCTGCCGTACACCTCGTACTCGGGGGACCAGAGCCCGTTCGTCACGGTCATGGACAAGCTCGGCATCCCGGGCGCGGCCGGTGTGATGAACCTGGTCGTGCTGACCGCGGCGCTCTTTCCAGGCACCGGCGACGGCCCGCGCGGAATCATTTCCGCGCGGGCCGTTCGCGTGGATGGGGAATGTCGATCTCGTCGAAGCGACGCATGAGCGCCGGCTTGCCCCGATGGGCCTCGCGCAGGCGTCTGGCCCGCTCCTCGAAAGCGGTGATGTCACCGGTGTGGGCGTGGGCGGCGCGCAGGTCGTCCAGGAGCGCGGAGGCGCGGTCGTAGGCTGTGGAATGCTTCTGCGCGATGAGGTCCTCGACCGTGCCCCAGGTCTGCTCCGCGTTGCGGGCGAGGTGGTCCAGTCGGTCGGCGCGGGCCGCCTCGGCGGCCTCGACGCGACGGCGCTCGTCCGCTTCCCGCGCTGCGCGTTCCCGCTCAAGGCGCCCGGTGCGCTGCGCATGAGCGGCGTCCAGCAGGTGCGCGGCGCTGCGCCGCACTTCCGGCACGGTGTCCTGATAGCCCCTGGCGGCTTCCCGGTAACGGGCCAGCAGCTGTGCTCCGGGACGCGGCTCGCTGCCCATGGCGGCGTCCAGCAGCAGGGTGTCCTTCTCTGCAGCGGGGAGTTCGGCAATGAACGAGGCGAGCCGTTTCCGGTCCGCCCGGGGCTCGGTCGCGGCTGCGCTCGCCTGCGCGGCTACGCTCAGCAGGTGCGGGTCGACGCGCAGGAACTCGGCCAATGCCTGCTGCGCGCCGGTGAGCGTGCCCAGTCCGGCGGGGACTGACGGTTCCACCTCACGCGCGTACTCCTCCTCGTCATCGTCCACGAGCTCCCATACGCCAAGACCGGCCAGCCACGCCAGATACAGCGGCCGCAGATCGCCCGCGGCAAGCTCGGCCCGGAGCCCGATGAACACGGACAACGTCCAGGACGCCATGGCCTCCCAGTCCTCCTCACCTCCGTCATCCGGCTCCGGACAGAAGTCCAGCAGGGTGTGCCCCTTGCGGGTACGGACGCTCAGCGACTCGTCCAGCGCGTAGACCGATGCCGTCTTCGCAGGGAGTACGGCGGCGGGCAGACGCAGCAGGAGGCGGCGGCTGCCCCAGTTGGCGAAGTACAGGTGGGCGTCGTAGAGCTCCTCGACCAGTTTCGTCGCATCTCCACGGAAGTCGCCCCAGTGGTACTCGTTGACGAACCGGGTCGTCGTGATGTCCGCCCGGGTCGACAGGGCCCGCACCCGGGTCACCTCGGCCTTGCTCAGCGGGCGGTCCACGGCCAGAAACTCGTAGTACTGGTACTCGCTCACGCTCCGGGAGCCTACCGAACACTGCTGGTGTGCTGGGATGGTGCACATGGGTGAGGAGCACACCCTGTACACGCTGGTGGACCGGCTACGCGGGGACAAACAGCGCGGGCTGTACGCGCCAGACTCCGTGAGTACGTTTCCACCGCGTGGGCCGTCCGTGAACGGCTGCCGAGGGCCGCCGCTCCTCAAGCAGAGCCTTGCTCCAGAATCTCCCAGGCGTCGTGGAAAGCCAGGTCGCACCCCGGCGGGCACTCGCCGCACGCAACTCCAAGCGGCGGCGCACCTGCCGGTCCTCGGCGATCTGCTCCCGTACGAGTGCGAGCAACTCGTCCCTGGAGAGCGCGGCCAGCCACGTGTCCAGGTCCTGAACGCGGCTCCGGGCACGGGTATACTCCCCCGGCAGGCTCTCCGACCGGGCGAGCGCGGTCAGGCCGAGCGCAACCAGGTGCTTGCAGAAGTTGCCCTCCATTCCGTACGGGCAGTCGCACTCTCCGGTGAGCCCTTCAGGCTCGTCGAGGAACAGCTCCACCTCGTAGGCGTCCGTGCCGTGGACCGTGGCGGTGATCCAGCCGTCGCCGACCTCCAGAGCGGTCACCGCGTCCAGATAGTCCTGGCCCCGCTCGAAAGACCGCGACCCGGCCAGTACCCGCAGATCCGCCTCGGTGAACCCACCCATGATTTCCCCGCCTCGGTCTTGTCATCTCGGTCCCGGAACCTTCGCCCCCTCATCCTGCCTGCTGGGGTATGCCTCCGGAACTCGTCCCTGCCAACGGGTGGCGACCCGAACATATGGGCAGCCGACGCCCAGCAGGCCGGGCGGGCGGGACGCGAGGGCGCCCGCAGGGCACAGACAGGTCGTCGTTCTCGCTCGACCGGTTCTTCTTCCGACGGAAGTTCCGTGGCCGCCCGCGACGCGTCTGGCTTCGGAGCGAGGTCCTCAGCTGTGAGACCCAGGACGTCCGTGTCGGCACCGAGCGGCATACCGGTCGTCCACGGCTTCGGGCGATCCTGTCCAGCACGCATCCAGCGGGGAGACACCACGGCCGCGGCCGCTGCCGCAGTCCAGCGGTCGGCTCGGCCGCCACATGATCACGTGGTGCTAGGCTGGCAAACTTCGGCAGATGGACAGTCCCCACAGGGATGGAGTCAGCGACGAGTGCCGTGCGGCGCCGCTGGGTTGGGAGTGCACGATGCGCCCGCTGCAGGCTCTCGGCCTCTCCATGACGGCCGAGGCTGCCTACCTTGCGCTCGTGGAGCACGGTCCGCTGACCCCAGTCGAGCTCGCCGGTCGGTTGGCGCAGGCCGGATCGCCTGCGGAAGGGGTGCAAGATGCGGTCAACGAGCTCACCGGTATCGGCTTGGTGTCCCGCACGGATGACAGGCTGACAGCCCAGCCCCCTCGCGCCGTGCTGGAAGCCATAGCCGAGCGGCGCGCACGAGAGGCCCGGATCGCCTACGAGAGTGCGACGCTCCTTTCACGATTCTGGCTCGATCACACCTCGGGATCGGGCTACATAGAGGTCGTCGACACATCCCACAACCCTGACGCGATCCAGCGACGGGTCCACAACGAGGCAGTGGCGCAGGTACGCGCGCTGTCGATCGGGCCGGTGGGCGAGGGCGAGCGTGCGCCGGAGGTCGACACCGATGCGTTGGACGCCCTGGCCCGCGGAATCGCCTACCGGGTGGTGTACAGCGCCGACATCCTGCAGGAGCCCAAGGCCTTGGAGGCGGCGCACGCTTGCGTCGACCGCGGGGAGCAGGCGCGGGTCTTTCCCGACATCGCCATGAATCTCTTGCTCTGTGACGATCGGTTGGCCGTGTTGTCCGTCGTCGCGCCGGACCGCGCGGGACACCACAGCGTCGTCGTCCAGCCATCGGGCCTCCTCGATGGGCTGATCGGAGTCTTCGAGTCGTACTGGCGGGTGGCCGTCCCGCTTCCTCGGACCGGAGAGCCCACCGAGGGCTGGATCAGTCCGACGAACGAGGCGCGACAACTCCTGGGCTACCTCAGCGCCGGGCTCACCGACGAGTCGATCGCCCGCGAACTCGGGGTGAGTGGACGGACCGTCACCCGACGTATCACCCGCCTGCAGGAAGTACTCGGCGCCCAGACCCGATTCCAGCTCGGCGTCCAGGCCAGTCGCCAGGGCTGGCTCTGAGCTGGTGCCCCGATCGGAGACCGGGGCCTCGGCCGACCACTCCTTCCTGCGCCTTGTGCCGACGACATCGCCCACGCGTGACGTGCGCGTGGGACAGACCGGCGCGGGACCCCGCCCGACCCGCCCCACGCGAATCCTCGGTCGCTCGGAGGAGCGCCGTCCTGCGGTCGGACTGCAGCCGTCAGCCGGCGTCCGGCTTGACCAGGTCGGGAAGCTTGGCCTCGAACTTCTCCGCGAACTTGAGTGACGGCAAGATGTGGCCCTGGTTCGCGGCGTTGTTGGCCTCGTCGGCGGCCCAACTGGACGCGGCGAGACGCTGGTTCGGCGTGCCGTGGTGGCCCGGGTTGTCGAAGCCGCAGTCGCCGACCTCGTAGAACGACTGCTCAGAGCTCAGGAGCCGCTTGGTGTTCAGCGCCTCGCCGCGGGCGTGGGTCAGGTAGTACGTCCCGAACGCGTCGGCCATGAGCTCGGTACGGCGGGTGGCTTCAGCCCAGGTCAGGTCGCTCACGAACAGATCCTTCTCGTACTGCACGTGGTGGCCGAACTCGTGGGCCTCGATCGCCTGCGGCGCGACGTCGCCCAGACCCACAGCCGCCATGCCCTGCAGGATGCCGTCACCCATGATGATCTTGTCGGGGATGCCTGTCGGTGCCGGCTCGCGCTTCTCGGTGTAGGCGAAGGCGTTGAAGGAGAAGATCGGGTTGGCACCGCCCTTCAGGATCGGTTCGATGTCGATGAGCTCGATGAACATGTCGGCCAGGTCGAGCTGGGACTCCGGCGTCCCGCCGTACAGCGCGGAGAGCGTGCGGGCAATCCGCTCGCGGCTGGAGAAGACATCGGCCCCGTGCAGGGGTACCAGCTGGATGTCCGCCGAGTCGATGTCCCAGAAGCGCTTGAGGTTCTTCATCTCGGCGGTGAGCGTCTGGGTGTACTGACCGTTGATGCCGAACTTGTTGGACGACGACTCCGTGCCGAAGATCAGTGCGTCGTAGGTCGGAAGGTTGAAGCCATCGAAGATGGAGAGCATGAAGATGGCGAAGGGGTCCTCAGCGCCCTGGAGGAGAGAGCGGACCCAGGTTTTGAGCTCGGTCGACGGGCACTGGTAGTCGTCGGGATTGATCAGGCTGTCGCGCAGCTCGCTCCACGGCGAGTCGTCAATGCCGTACTTCGCGGCAGCTGCCTTGGAACGGGACTGCCAGTCAGCGGGCAGCTTCGCCAGGATCTTCTCTGCGAGGGCCTTGGTCCGCGGGGACATCGTGGAGGTGTCGATGAGCGACTGGAGCGACTGGTCGGAGGCGGTTGTGGCTCCAGTCGTGTCAGCGGCGTGCGCGGGGAGCGTCACCCCGACGGCACAGGTCGCGGCGATCGCCAGGCTGACCGCCATGGAGAGGGTCTTCTTCACAGGGACTCCTTTTCGAAGGTGCCCGCAGGGGACGACCGCGGGCGTCGCCCAGTATGTAAGCCCAGTGATCAAGAGGTGAATGACCTGTGACTGACCGAACTCGGCATGGCTAGAACTAGACAGCCTGCATGGATCCATTTCCATGCTGAAGCGGATTAATTGGAGTAATTGCCAATACCTGTGGGTCGGTTGAGGTTGTTCATGCTGCGGCGGGCTCGGGTCGTTCGACGAGGTGACCGCGTTCGAAGCGGGCTCCGGCGCGGACGAGGGCGACGAGGTGGGGTGCGTTCACGGCCCGCCAGCGGGCCTGGGCGGACTCGACGACCATTACGGACCACCGGACGACGGCCGCTCTCGTCTCGCTGATCAGCCAACGCGGCTATGTAGGCTTCGACTTCGAGAGCGTCGGCGAGCATCCGCCTCGCACGCTCGCGGACGATCCCGGTCGATCAGGGAGCCGTTCGGTGCGGTGCCGTCGGCGTTGAATACGCTGAGCACGGGCGCGCTCGGGTGGCAGTCACTGCAGTACGTCAGTCGGCGGCCGAACTCTCCGGCCTCCTCGCGCCGGGACTGGGCCGAACTCGCCCGTGGCCTCAAGCCCGTCTACACGGCCGTCAACGAGGACCAGGCCCGCCAGCGGCTGGCCGACTTCGATGAAAAGTGGGGCAAACGCTACACGTCGATCGCGGGAACCTGGGAGCGGGCCTGGAGCGAGATCTGGACCCGAGACGGCTTCGTCAACGTCGGTCCCCTCCTCAGCAGCGACAAAGTCGCCGCCTACCGCGCCCCTCCGTTCCCGTACGGAAGCGCAAGGAGATCCTGCGAGGGATGATCGCCATCCCCGGCGGCACCTTCCGGATGGGCGGAAACGACCCCGACGCTAACCCCGGCGACGGCGAGGGCCCGGTGCGGCAAGTGACCCTACGTCCCTTCCACATCGACGCCACCGCCGTCTCCAACACCGAGTTCGCCGACTTCGTCAAGGCCACCGGATACGTCACGGAGGCCGAGCGGTACGAGTGGTCGTACATCTTTCGCCGGCTTCGTCCATCCCGACGCCCGCAAGCACGTCATCAACGGCAGCGTCCCCGGCGCACCGTGGTGGCGCGCCGTGCACGGCGCCTGCTGGCTGGCCCCGGAAGGGCCCGGCTCCTCGATCGATGACCGACAGGACCACCCCGTGGTACACGTCTCCTGGCACGACGCCGCCGCCTACGCCGACTGGGCCGGAAAGCGGCTGCCCACCGAGGCCGAGTGGGAGCGGGCCGCCCGCGGGGGGCTGGAGCACAAACGGTTCCCCTGGGGCGACGAGCTCACGCCCCAAGGCCGGCACCTCTGCAACATCTGGCAGGGCGACTTCCCCCACCGCAACACCGCCGAGGACGGCTACCTCTCGACCGCGCCCATCAACGCCTTTCCCCCCAACGGCTACGGACTCCACAACATGACAGGCAATGTATGGGAGTGGTGCCTCGACTGGTTCAGCCCCCACTGGCACGCCGCCGATACCCCGCAGACCCGCATCGCCCCGACCGGCCCACCCAGTGGCAGCACCCGGGTGATGCGCGGCGGCTCCCACATGTGCCACCGCTCCTACTGCAACCGCTACCGGGTCGCCGCCCGTACCTCCAACGCCCCTGACAGCTCCGCCGGTCACACCGGATTCCGCTGCGCCTACTCCGGCTGACCCACATCCGCCCCGACGCTTTCCCTGAGTTGCCCGATTCCGTCTCTCTGTGAGTGAGTGGGCTTGATCCGCTTTGACGGACGATGCGCGACGCGGTGCTGACCGAGAAGATCACCGAGGTCCACGAGACCTCGCGCGGTACTTACGGGGCACCGCGTATCCACGCCGTTCTCCGACGCGATGGTGACCCGTGTGGCCAGCGCCGGGTCGTGCGCCTGATGCGCCAGGCCGGGCTGGCTGGCCGGCACCGCAGACGACGACACCGCACCACGATCCCGGACTCGCACGCGGCCATCCGCCCCGACCTGGTCCTGCGGGACTTCCAGCCCGATCCGGCCGGGGTCGACAGGCGCTGGTGCGGCGACATCACCTACATCCCGACCGAGGAGGCTGGCTCTACCTGGCCACCGTCATCGACATCTCCTCCCGCCGTGTCGTCGACTGGGCCACCGCTGACCACCTGCGGATCGAGCTGGTCGCCGATGCGTTGCGGGCCGCCTGCCGCAGCCGCCGCCCGGCCGGAGCCGTGGTGTTCCACTCCTTGAATCCGGTCAGTACACCAGCCGTGAATTCGCCGACGCCGCCCGCGAGTTCGGCGGCCGGCTGTCGGTTGAGGCTGCCCCAACTCCGGAGACCGGGCGCCCCATTGCGGGGCCATCAAGAAGGTAATGGGGGGCAGGTCAGCCTGTAGGCGGCGGCCGCCGGGGCCGCGGCGTCGACGGGGACGGACAGGACGGCTCCTGACGCTCCGGGGTCGCCGGTGAGTCCGTAGCGTGCGGTGGTCACCAGGAGGCGTCCGCATGCCGGAGGCAGACCGAGGTCGGCTGGGGGGGCGGGCAGGCGCACGGTGGCGGTATGGGTGCCGTCGGGATCGTAGCGGTGGACGGCGCCGCTTCCCCAGACCGCCACCCCCAGGCGGCCGTGGGTGAACCGTGCGGTGGAGGAGGCCTTCATCCGCATCCGGAAAGCGCCGACGCCCCCTTCCCGCCCGGTTCGCCGGGCGGGAAGGGGGCGTGCACAGGGCCGTGACGGGCTCCCTGGCGGGGCGTCGCCTGGCCTCTGGCGGTTCAGGCGCCGCGCTGGTGGAGCTTCAGGTCCGCGACCACGGGGCGGTGGTCCGAAGCGTCCGTCGCGACCTCCTGGGCACCGACCACGGAGATGTCGGGGGAGACGGTCACAAAATCGATGCGCTTGAACGGGTTGACCGCCGGGTACGTCCCGCCGCCGTTCGGGTCGGCGTCCTGCAGCTCCTTCCACAGCGGCGCCAGCTCCGGGGCCTTCGCCTCGGCGTTGAAGTCACCGACCAGGACCTTCGGTCCGGAGTCCTCGGCAAGCACATTGAGCATGTCCGTCACCTGGGCGCTGCGGACCGACGGGTTGGCCCGGTAGTCCAGGTGCGTGGAGTAGACGTGCACGTGCGAGCCCTTGACGTTGACCGTCACCTCGGCGAAGCCGGGGGCCGGAGCCGGCACCGGGTTGGGCGTCTGGGTGGAGAGCCGGGTGATGTCGTGGTTCTCGGCATCGATCACCGGGAAGCGGCTCAGCACGGCGGTGCCGAACTGCGGCCGGTCCCCGCCCTCGGTGGCCGGGGCATTGTCGTAGATCGGTGCGAAGAACACCTCCATGTCCAGCTTCTCAGCCAGCGCCTGGGCCTCGTCAACGAAGTTGCTGCGGGAGCTCCAGTGCACGTCGACCTCCTGGAGGCCGATCACGTCGGCGTTCAGATCGCGGATCGCCGCCGCGGTGCGGTCCAGGTCGAAGACGTTGTCCTCACCGGCACCGGCGTGGATGTTGTAGGTCGCCACCCGCAGAGGCACCGCCGGGGCCTCCGACCCGGGGACGTTGGCGGTCGCGGCCGTCGCCGGCCCCGCAGTGGCGAGCACGGCGGCGGCAGCGAGCGCGGCAGCGGCGGCGCGGCCGCCGCGGGCGGGACGTCGGGACATGAGGTTCATGATTACTCCAGATCAGATGGTGGTGAGGCCGGCACCGAACGGGAACAGGGGGGTTCCCGGGTTGGCGGGGTCGGGGATGGTCACGGGAAGGCGTCCGGCGGGCTGGATCGCTCCGGTCAGCACCCCGGCGAGGGAGCGCATCGCCACGTCGTTGAACGCATACGTGGTGAGGTAGGTGGGCGCCTCGGGGAAGCGCATGACGTCGTACGGATCGCGCACGGCCACGGTGACGACCCGCGCGCCGGACGCCAGTAGCGCCTTGACCAGCTTCTGCTGACCGGGATCGCTGGTCGCGCGGTTGGTGAGCACCACCGTGGTGTCATGCGACAGCGCGGCCGCGACGGCGCCGTCGATGCGTGCCTGGGAGGGCTTCGCCCCGGTGCTCAGGACGTCCACCGTCAGGCCCCGGTCGGTGAGTGCCCGGCCCAGCGCCGCGGTGGTTGTCGGGGTCGCCGGGTCGTCCCATCCGGTGACCAGCACCCGGCCCGCAGGCCCGAGCGGGAGCGCGCCCGGCTCGTCGCGCAGCAGCGTCGTGGTGCGGTCGGTGATCCGCTGCGCGACGGAGAGGTGGTCCGGCGTGCCGACCGTGCCTGCGACGGCCGCGGTGTCGACGAATGGCGAGCGGACGATTCCGCGGCGCCACTTCAGCCGCAGCACCCGGGCCACCGACTCGTCGATGCGCTGCTCGGTGAGCTCACCGCTGCGGACCGCAGCCAGGACCGCGTCATAGGCGACCTTCATCACCGGCGGGTTGACCAGTATGTCGGCGCCCGCCTTGAGCGCGAGCACCGGCACCCGCTCGTCGCCGTACTTCTGCCGCACGCCGGCCATACCGAGCGAGTCGGTCACCACGACACCGTCGAAACCGAGCTCCTCGCGGAGCAGCCCGGTGAGGATCGGGTAGGACAAGGTGGCGGGATCGCCGGACGGGTCAAGCGTCGGCACGACGATGTGAGCGGTCATCACCGCATCTGCACCTGCGGCGATGGCGGCCCGGAACGGGGGCAGGTCGATCCGGTCCAGCTCCGCACGGGAGTGGCTGATGGCCGGCAGTCCGCTGTGGCTGTCAACCGCCGTGTCGCCGTGGCCGGGGAAGTGCTTGAGTGTCGCGGCCACACCGGCGTCCTGGTAGGCGCGCACCTGCGCGGCCACCATCTCGGCGCACAGCTCGGGGTCTTCGCCGAAGGACCGCACTCCGATCACCGGGTTGGCCGGGTTGACATTGACGTCAGCCACCGGCGCCAGGTCCTGGTTGATCCCGACGGCCCGCAGCTCCTGCCCGGTGATGCCGGCCGCGGTGCCCGCGTCGGTAACACTGCGTCCGGCGGCGAGCGCCATGTTGCCGGGGAACTGGGTGGCCGGCGGCCCCAGCCGCACCACCGCCCCCTGCTCCTGGTCCGTGCTCAGCAGCAGCGGAACTCGCGACGGCTGTTCGAGAGCCACCCGCTGGATGCCGTTGGACAGCCCGGCGACCTGCTCGGGCGCGCGGGTGTTGCCGGCATAGGCGAAGTACACAAAGCCGCCGAGGTGGTAGTGGGCCACGGCCTGTGCCGCGTTGTCCACCCCGAGGAAGGACTGGTTGGTGCGGACCGCGTCCGGGTCGGTGGTGTCCGCGGTCTCGCCGTATACACGGGTGGTGAACAGCTGGCCGACCTTCTCCTCCAGCGTCATCCGGTGCAGCGTGGCGTTCACCCAGCCGGTCTCGGCCTCAGCGGCGGGCGGCACGGTGGCGGCCGTGGCGCGGGATGCGTCCAGCGCGACCGTGGTTGCCGCAGCGACGCCAGCCGCGAGGATCGAGCGACGGCTGACGGAACGTTCCGGAAGTGGCATGCAGTGCTCCCTTGATACGAGGCCGGAACCGCCTCACAGGGGCGGACCAGCGACGATCCGAGACGCTACGGATCTTCGGTGAACCGCTGGAAACGGACCACTGACGTGAATACGACGAACCAGTGGGCGGGCGAGGGTGGTGGTCAGGGCGGACCAGGCGGGGTCGGTGAGGATGCAGTTGGCGTGGTCGGGGATGGCCATGCGGAGGTCCCGTGGGGCTCACCCAAGCTGGTTGAGACGCTCGAAGAATTCCGGGTCAAGGTTGTGGAACAGGTGGGAACCGTGCCTGCGATCCGCATCTATGACTGAGGCGCAGCCAACCGCCCTGCCACGGGGCGGCTGACTCCAGCGCCCCGGTCGCCTACGCGGAGGGCCGCGGTGGCGTCACCCGCTGCTGTGCCCCGTGTCCAGCCGTCGGCTGGACACGGGGCACAGGCCGTGGTGCCGCTCGTGTTCCGCGGCCGCATTCGGCTTGTCGTGCTGGGGGACGGCGCTCGCCCCCCTTGCTCAGGCCGCAGGGGCGCCGTATATCGCCATCTCGTAGATCGAGTAGCCCCAGTTGGTGCGGCGCTTGACGCCCTGCATGCGGACGTAGCTCACGGGCTGGTCGCCGGTGAGGCGGATGACGTCGGTGCCGCAGGCGGCCGGGCTCTGGGTGGCGGCGGTGGTCCAGTGCACGCCGTCGGCGGAGGTCTCGATGCGGTACTCGGCCGCGCACGCGTCCTCCCAAGCGACCGTCACCGCGGTGACCGCCGTGGGCGCGGCGAGCTTGACTTCCACCCACTCGTCGTCGCTGTATCCCGAGGCCCAGCGGGTGCCGGTGGAGCCGTCGTTGACGTAGCGGGCCGCCAGCCGGTCGAGGCCGCCCTCCACGCTGGACGCGCTCGCGGTGCCCGTCAGGGCGAGATTCTCGGCACCGCCGGATGTGTCCCACAGCTGCAGCATCGCGTCGGCCTGGACGAGGAAAGCGTCGAGGACCCCGTCGCCGACCTTCGGCCGGGCCTTGCCCCAGGTGTTGCGTGCCGGGTCGACGCGTACGGCCTCGGCCTGCTGCTGGAGCGTGTGGGACTCGGCGAGCAGAGACTGCGACCGGTCCTCGTCCCCGCTGACCCTGGCGGTGAGGGCCTCCACCATGGCCACCGCCGCCTTGCCCCACAGCGCGGTGGCGTCGAGCCACGGCCCGGCGTCGGCGACGAAGCCCGCCTGCACCGCCCCGCCGCGGATCGTCGCGGGGGCCTGCGCGATGGCGGCGGCGTAGGACCGGAGGTCGGCCAGGGCCCCGGTCCGGTCGCCGGCCTTCCAGTCCGTCCAGAACCGTGCGATGCGGGCGTTGAGTTCGGGAGCCTGCGGTTGCCACGGCGTCGCCCCGAAGGTGGGGGCGAGGTGCTCCAGGTCGGCGAAGACACGCAGGGCGCCGGTCGCCGCGCGGTCGCCGCCGGCGAGGTAGGCCATGGCCTGCGTCCAGTTCTCGTCCGCGTCGTAGGACCGGTCGTTCCAGGCGAAGCCGGCCGCTCCGAACACGGCGATCTTGCTGGCGTAGGGCTGGTTCATGGGGTTGGCGACGATACCGCTCAGGTGCTCGGACAGCCCGGCCTCGCGCTTGTCGTAGGGTGCGAGCAGCAGGCGGCCGCTGGTCTGGCCGTAGTCGTTGACCGGATAGTTGTCCCAGACGAAGACCTTGCGGCCGAACAGCTTGGAGGCGGCGTCCGCCTGCTGGTTGGTGATGGCGGGCGGGACGACGTCGGTGCCGGTCCACATGACGACGACCGCGGGGTCGAGTGTGGCCCGCATGGTCTGCTTGTACGTCGTGTCGGTGAGGTCCCCGTACTCGGTGGGCACCATCTGCAGCGGCTGCGTGCCGGGATGGGTGGCGTTGAAGGTGCGCTGGATGTCGTTGAGCAGATCCACCTGGGCCTTCGCGGCGGCGGTGCGCCCGGGCGCACCGAAGGCCTCCCGGTCGCCGGCGCAGTTCCACCGGGTGTAGCTGATGTCGTCCAGCGGTATGGAGAACGCGCGGCCGCCCAGGTCGTAGACTGCCTGCAACTTCGCCTTCAGCGCGGCCCGGTCGGCGGGGTCGGAGTAGCAGATGGAGCCGCCGGGGGAGACCGCGAAGGTGAACCGCACGTGGTTGGCGTCCGCCCGGCCGACCAGTTGCCTGAGCTCGTTGAGCTTGTCGCCCGGGTACGGCTCGCGCCACTTGTCACGGTGGTACGGGTCGTCCTTCGGGGCGTAGACGTAGGTGTTGGCCTTGACATCGCCGTAGAAGTCCATCTGGTCGAGGCGCTCGGCCGGGGACCAGGGCTGGCCGTAGAATCCCTCGATGGTTCCCCGAAGCGGCATGGCGGGGTAGTCGCTGACCTGTGCCCCCGCGATCCGCCAGTCGGCACCGGCGCGGAAGAAGAGCTGCCGCAGCGTCTGCACGGCGTAGAACTGCCCGGCGGCGTCGGTGCCGCCCAGGGCGACCTGCTTCTCCGGGCTGCTCGCCTTCACCCGCAGCGCGTAGCCCTCGGCGTGGCCGGGGACGACCACGGAGCCGATTTCCGCGGCGATGTCAGGCCTGGAGGCGGGGCCCAGACGGACCGTCAGCAAGCCTTGGGGGATGAGGGTGTCGGGGGTCACGAGGTCCACGCGGTCGGCACCGTGGGCGCGCAACTCACGCACGAGGCGGTCACGGGCGGCGGGGTCGGTGCCCTCGTCCTCGACGACGACCACGCGCTCGGTGACATTCGCGTCCGACCCTGACCTGCCGATCGACTGAGGGGTGGGCGAAACCATGGGAAGCGCAGGCCCGGTTGCGGGTCCGGGCTCGGCGCGGGCTTGCAGCCCGAGGCCGAGCTGGCCGGCGGTGAGGCCGGCGACCAGGATCGATGCACTCATGAGGGAACGGCATCTCTTCATCGGGGGCTCCGATTTGTCGTGTCAGCGGACGGCTCGGGCGAGGCCGTCCAGGTCTGGATCTGTCGCCGATTGGCGCGGCGTGAGGGCTCGTGCCCGCCCTAAGGGGAAGCCGGCACTGTCTGTACGAGAGCGCCGCGAGAAGGCGGTCGCCCGGTGGGGCTCAGCCGCCGTCGCAGCCCATGGCCGTAGTGCGTCGCCATGGTGAGCCAGGTGGTGATGTGCTGCATCACGGTTGCACAGAGCCGAACATCTTGTCTAGACCAGTTGGTCTAGGTCAATCGCGCATGATGGTCGTCCGCCCACGAACAGCACAGGTGGACGCAGGCAGAGTGCGTTGTCACGTCCAGCGAGGGCTGCACCGCTTGCTCGGCCGGCGGGATTTTCTGTAGAGGAGGGCCGGGGGAGTTGACCGGTGCAGCCTGCGGTCAGAAGGGGAATGCCTTCCGTCGGGTCGGGGTAGGCCGCGCCGAAGTTCGGCATCTTCCATGACGACTCCTACGGGTATCGGCCCAGGCGGTCGGCGTTGCAGGCGGTCGAGCGGTGCCGACAGCGGTGCTGGAAGAAGGACTGGGTCGCCCCCCGCCCGGATCCGGCTGCAGTCGGAGGGCGGCCGTGCGGCAACGGCGAACCGGGACTTCGGGAAATCCGCGCTGGTCGCACGGGTGACGCCACGACCGGCGCGGATCTCTCGTGATCTCAAAGCCTCGGTGCCGACTCGCGGGTTACGCGGGGTCGGGCTCCGGGCTCATGGAACGAACTTCCAGGCGCCACAGCGAGTAGCCCCAGCCGGTTGTCCGCTTGATGCCTTGCATCCGCACGTAACGGGCGGTCACCGGATCGAAGGTGAGCTCGTCCACGCGGGCGCCGGACGGCTTGTCCCGAACCGAGGCCACCGTCTTCCAGCTGGCGGCGTCGTCGGAGACCTGGATGTCGTAGTCACGACCGGAGGCGTTCTCCCAGTCGAGCAGGACACGCCGGACGGTCTGCGGGGAGCCGAGGTCGACCTGGATCCATTCATCGTCGCGGTAGTCACTGGCCCATCGGGTCTTGCCGTCGCCGTCGGTGGCGTTCTCCGGTCCCAGGCTCGCCACTTCGGTCGAGGACGCGGTGGTCGGCCGGTGCAGCGCCAGGTCCGGCACCTCGAAGACGTGCATGCTCCACAGGGCGTACCCGTTCTGCTTCTTGCCCGCCTGCGTGCCGACGAGCCGTACGTGCCGTGCCGTGACCGGATCGAACGTCAGAGTGTCGACTCCCGCGGCTTCGCGGCCGGTACGGCTTGCGACGGTGGTCCACTTCTCGCCGTCACGTGACACCTGGACCTCGTAGTCCCGCCCGTAGTCGGGTGCCCAGTCCAGCTCGACCTTGGTGATCGCGACCGGCTTGCCGAGGTTGACCTGCAGCCATGCCTCATCTCCTGGACCGCTGGCCCAGTTGGTGGTGCGCACCCCGTCGAAGGCCGCGGCCGCCTCACCGGCGGAGGCGGTCGCCTCCTTGCCCAGGCTCACCTCTCCCGACGCCGACGCGGCGAGTGTCGTGGAGACCTTCGTCAGCCCGGTGCCCACGCCAAGCTTGCGGACCGTGTCGAGGAAGGCGCTGTACGGCACGCCGGCCTTGGCCCCGCTCCACATCTTCTGCGCCAGTGTGCCGAACGTGGGCTCGACCAGCCCGTGCACGTCCAGTTCCGAGTAGGTGGCCTCGGTCAGGTCGTTCCACACCGCCGACATGGCTCCGAGCAGCTGCGGGTCACGAGGGGCCACGCTCTGCCCGCCGGGGAAGACATTCGGCTCCCACTGGTCATAGAGGTCCTTACCGTTCAACCCGTGGCCGTGGTAGTAGCCCGCGAACGGGACGATGTAGAGCAGGGCGTCGTTGGTGTTGATGAAGGAGTAGCCGTCTTGCTTGAGCGCCTGCGGCCCGTACCAGCCGTTGTTCCAGCTGTTCATGGTCACGTCGCGGTCGTAGCCGTCGGCGCTGGCCGCCATGACCGACAGGCTGCCCCAGGCCCGCGGATGCTTGCCGAGCGAGCGGATGTGGGCGGCCATCTCGTTGAAGTAGACCTTGTAGCGGGGCTTGTCCACGGTGTACTCGTCGGCGCCGAAGTGCACGTCGGGACTGCGGAACCAGGGCACGAACTCGTCGAACACCGACTTCATGAACGCGGTGGTCTCAGGCTTGGACAGATCGAGGTGGTCGGACTGGCCGTTGTTGAGGCCGAGCGACGGGCGGAACTGGATGAACGCCAGCGAGTGGGCGGGCGCGTCGATCTCGGGGATGATCGTGACGCCGTTCGCGGCGGCGGTGTCCTCGAAGGAGTCCCAGTCGGCGCGGTCATAGGCCCCGTCCTTCGAAGCCAGCCCAGCCAGGTCGGGGTTGTCGGTCTTGAGCCGGAAGCCGGCCTGCACCTCGCTCCAGGGCTTGCTGCCCTTGAAACCGTTGTCGTTGAGGTGCAACTGCAGCTGGTTGAGTTTGAACCAGCCCATCACCCGCAGGTAGTCGCGGATGTAGTCGGCGGTGAAGAACCGCCGCCCGACGTCCAGCATGAAGCCGCGGACTTTGTAGTTGGGCCAGTCCACGGCCGTGCCCACGGGGACGGAATCGCGGCCGTCGTCGAGCAGCAGGATCTGCAGAAGGCTGCGGGTGCCGTAGTAGACACCCTTCGCGGTCGGCGCGGCGATCGTCACGTTGCGATCGGTGGCCGTGAGGGTGTAGCCCTCCTCGGCGAACCGGGCGCCACCCGTCGCGTCGGCGAGGGAGGGATCGATCGACAGGACGATGTCGCCGTCCTGCGGGATCCGGGGGGACACGGCCGGCTTGTGCCCTGTCACCTCTTCGATCTCGGCAGAGAGTTGCGCGCCCTGGTCGTCGAGTTCGTCGGCCTGCTTCTTGGCCAGCACGATCCGGCTGTGCTTGCGCAACTCGAACGAACCTGTTCCGCCCTCCCATTGCTGAAGAACGGGTACCACGGCGGGTCGGGGGTTGACGTCGGTGTTCGCGGGGACGGGTTCGGCGCCTGCTGACGGCACTGCCAGGAGGGGCACGAGCAATGCGAGCGCTATCGCTCTGACCAGTCGAGCAGCATGTCTGTTTATGCGCACTTCAACCTCCGTGCGAGCGGAATTGAAGAAGGTATACCGGAGATTCGGGCTGAGGTATAGACCACTGCTGCTGTCGGCATGGGGATGGCGGCCTTGACGGCGGCGGTGCCAACGTCCAGCCGATGACGGGCCCTTGCCTCCTGATCTTGAACACTCGAGACATAGATCTCGAGGATCTGAGAGGGTGTTCGGCAGAGGGATCCCCCTGACTGTGCTCACGCCTGACCAAGGCCGGCCAGAGTCACCCGGGCGGTGCGCGAGGCAGTCCAGCGCCCTCCCCCTAGTCATCGGATGACTGGCTCCTCATCTCTTGCCTGAATAGGTGTCGGCTGCTAACTTCCCCGCAAACAACCGAGGTATAGCCCTGTTGCTCCCTTGGAGGGAAGCCACATGGTACGTAGAGTTTCCGGGTGGGTGGCCGTCGTGACGGCACTCGTCCTCGGGGCATCCGTCCCGTCAGCAATCGCAGACCCGGCCGCTGCCGGGACTCCTCCGGGGGCCGGGTCGGCGGCACCCCGCGCGCAGACACTGCTCAAGGTGGACTTCGAGGGATCGTTCAAGGGAGAGTCGTACATCCCCGCGGGAGGCGAGATCGCTCGCGGCACACTAGCCCGGGACGGGGCCGGTGTTCGCGTTGACAGGGGCAAGGCGACGCTGCCCGGCGGAGCGTCCGGGCTGCGCTTCACCCCCGATACGCCGCTCGCCGCCGACGGGCACATCACCGGCAATCTCGTCGCCGAGGCTGTGGTGAAGCGGAGCACCGATGTGCCGCGGCTCGGCACGCTGCTGAGTCTGTTCGGCTCACCGCACTTCCGCTACAAGGACGCCAACGACTTCGAGACCGAGTTCGGCATGTCCGCCGACGGGGCCGCCCCGGTGCGCGGCCAGGGACTAGTGGTTCCGAAGACGCAGTTCCGGCACGTCGCGCTCGTCTACACCTCCGTGAGCGCGACGCGTTCGACGCTGCGGCTGTTCCTCGACGGCTGCGCGGTGGGTAAGGCGCTGGAGCTGGGGGCTCTCGCCTCGAGCGGCTCCGAGGCGGTGGGCTTCGGCCGCGACACCAACCCGTCGGCCGGGGACCGGGGCTTCGCGGGCGGACTGGACGGCATCGCGCTGTCCACCTTCGACGGCGAGTTCTCCAGCGCGGACTTCCGACTCGAAGCCCCAGCCCAGCGGCAGACGAAGGGCCCCGGGCAGGTCGTGACGCTTTCGCCGTGCGACACGGCCAAGGACATCGAAGCCAAGGCGGCCAACGTCGTCCCGAGCGAGCGGCAGAAGAAGTGGATGAACGACGAGCTCACCGCGTTCGTCCACTTCGGGATCAACACCTTCGCCGGAGCCGACGGCGTGGAGTGGGGATCAGGCGAGGTGCCACCATCGCAGTTCGCCCCGACCGACCTGGATGCGCGGCAGTGGGCGCGTGCCCTCAAGGACGCCGGTTTCAAAGTGGTGATCTTCACGGCGAAGCATCATGAGGGCTTTTCCATGTGGCCGTCGCGCTACACGGACTACTCGGTGAAGAACAGCCCGTATCAGGGCGGCAAGGGCGATGTGGTGCGTGAGTTCGTGGAGGCCGCACGCGCGGAGGGCCTGCGCGCCGCGCTGTATCTCTCGCCGGCGGACGTGCACCAGTACAAGGAGGGCGTCTACAACAACAACAGCGCCTGGAAGAAGACCACCATCCCGACACTGGTCCGCGACGACAACCGGGCCGACAAGGTGGCCTCCGGCGAGCTGCCCACCTTCGACGTGGTGAGCAACGACTACAACCGCTATTACGAGAACCAGCTCTACGAGCTGCTCACCGAGTACGGATCGGTTGACGAGGTATGGATGGACGGCGCGAACCCGGTCGAGATCGAGAACCCGGGTGCTCCCGTCTATGAACGGCACGACTACGCAACCTGGTACCGCATGGTCCGCGCACTCCAGCCCCAGGCCGTCATCCAGACCGGCCCCCAGTCCAAGGTCGAGTACTCCGGTCCCGACGCCCGTTGGGTCGGCAACGAGTCCGGCGTGGGCCGGGAGACCGAGTGGAGTGTGCTGCCGATGTACGGCGACGCCCACGCCAACGAGGTCGGCACCACGCCCTGCTGCGGCAAGGTGCTCGGAGCACGCGAGCACCTACCCCTGCACGACTACCTGCGCTGGCTCCCCGCCGAGACCGACGTCTCGATCCGGCCCGGCTGGTTCTACCACAGCAGTCAGGACAGCCAGATCAAGTCGCTCCCCGCGCTGCTCGGCATCTATAACAAGTCCGTCGGCCGCAACGGCGTGCTCCTGCTCAACGTACCGCCGGACCGGCGCGGGAAGTTCGCTGACGGCGACGTGCGGCGGCTGCGCGAGTTCGGCGAGGCGATCCGTACGACCTTCGGCAAGGACCTCGCCACGGGCGCGACCGTCACCTCGGCCGACCCGAAGGAGACGACCGGCGAGCACCGCACCGCCACGGTCGTCGACGGCGACGCGTCGACGTACTGGACCCCGCGCGCGGGCAGTGTCCCGGCCGAGCTCGTGCTCGACCTCCCGGAGCCGCGCAGGTTCACCACCCTCTCGCTCCAGGAGAGCATGGACGTCGGCCAGCGCATCGAGAAGTTCGCCGTCGACGCCTGGCTGGACGGCGGCTGGACCGAGATCGGCACCGGGACCACCGTGGGCTACAAGCGGCTGCTCAACGTGGCTCCGACGACGACCGGCAGGCTCCGGCTGCGCATCCTGGAATCCAGGCTCGCGCCGAGCGTCGCCGGCCTCGGCCTCTTCCTCGACCCAGCGGTCGGCGACCCCGGCATCGCCGTCCGCAAGCCGGCCCAGCAGTCCTCGACCGCGTACGACGGCACACCCGACCGCGCCGTCGACGGCAACACCGACGGCGCGTGGGGAAACGGCTCGGTCACGCACACCGCCGAGACCCAGTCCCAGCCGTGGTGGCAGGTCGACCTCGGCTCCAGCAAGCCGATCAACAAGATCGCGATCTGGAACCGTACGGACTGCTGCGGACAGCGGCTCTCCGACTACTACGTGATCGTGTCGGACACGCCGTTGCCGGACTCCCTGGACGAGGCCCTGGCCGCGCCGGGCGTCTGGTCCTCGAAGCAGACGGCCCAGGCGGGCACTCCCACGGAGATCCCCGTGGGCCGGTCCGGTCGTTACGTGCGCGTGCAACTCACCGGCACGAGTGCGCTCTCGCTGGCCGAGGTGCAGGTGTTCTGACGCGTTTTGATGTGTTGCTCGCGCCGGGATGTCCACCCGCGGCTGAGCTTGACTCTGTCGGGGATCTTGGAGTTTCCCGGTGCGGCAGCATGATCAGCGGGCATGCTCGGGGCTGTTTCGAAGGCCGATGCAGTTGTCGAGGTGTCCGTTGTCCGTCCGTCCCCGTTCCGGTGAGCAGGTCCCGTCTCTGACTGCGCAGGTCGCGCGGGCGAGCAACCCGGGCGGTACAACGGCGATGTGAGTGAGAGACCGGCTGGACGGACTGTGGTGCGACGAGGACTTCGCCGACTGGTACCCGCGCGACGGGCGCCCCGGCCTCTCGCCCGCTCAGCTGGCCACCGTCTGTGTGTTGCAGTTCCTGCTCGACCTGTCGGACCGGCAGGTGGCCGAGGCGGTGCGCTGTCGCATCGACTTCAAATATGCCCTGGGCATGGAGTTGGAGGATCCCGGCTTCCATCACAGTGTGCTGGCCGATTTCCATGAGCGCCTCACCCAGGGGGATCGCGCCGATCGCCTCCTGGACCTCGCGCTTGCTCGTCTCAAGGATGCCGGGTTGCACGGTGATCGACGCCGACGGCCAGCGGAGGCTGTCGCTGCGGGTGGCCAACGATGAGACCGCATTGCTCAAACTGATCACCGATGTCCTCGCGCTGAGCGAGGGCGAGCCGGTGATCTGGGCGATCGACCTCAACGCCGGCGGGGCCGCGCTGATGATCGCGCTGCTGACCGACAACGGCCAACAGGTTCTCTACGTCCCTGGCTTGCACCGTCCACCACGCCTCCGGTTCCTACCGGGGCGACGGGAAGACCGACGCGAAGGACGCCTTCGTCATCGCGGACCAGGCCCGCATGCGTCGTGACCTCCAGGTGATGCACCGTGGCGACGACATCGCTGCGGACCTGCGGATCCTCACCTCGCGCCGGCTCGACCTGGCGGCCGACCGCACGAGGGCGATCAACCGGATGCGGGCCCAGATGCTGGAGTACTTCCCCGCCCTGGAACGCGCCTTTGGCTACAGCACCTCGAAGGCGTCCCTGGTGCTGCTGACCGGCTACCAGACCCCGGCTGTTCTGCGGAGGATCGGTATGAACCGCCTCACGGTCTGGCTGAAGAACCGTAAGGTCCGCAACTCCAACGTCGTCGCGGCCACCGCCGTCGAGGCCGCCGAGGCCCAGCACACCGCCGTCCACGGGGAGAAGTTGGCCGCCACGGTGGTGGCCAAGCTCGCGAAAGAGGTGATGGCCCTCGATGAGGAGATCGCGGAGACCGACCTGCTGATCGAGGGCCGGTTTCGCGACCACCCGCACGCCGAGGCCGTCCTGAGTATGCCCGGCCTCGGCCCCGTCCTGGGCGCCGAGTTCATCGCCCACACTGGCGGTGACATGAGCGTCTTCGGCAGCTCCGACCGCCTCGCCGGCGTCGCCGGTCTGGCGCCTGTCCCGAAGGACTCCGGACGGATCAGCGGCAACATGCGCAGACCACGCCGCTACTGCCGGCGCCTGCTGCGGGTCTTCTACAAGTCCGCCATGGTGGCCGCCCGATGCTGCCCCGTCTCCAAGTCGTTCCACGAACGCAAGAAAGCCGAAGGAAAGACCCACAAACAGGCCGTCATCGCCCTCGCGCGCCGCCGTCTGAACGTTCTGTGGCCGTGCACGGTCTCGACGCGTCACACACGCGAGCGCGGGCTACTGAGTCGGCATCAAGCGCGATATCGGCTGGGGAGGCCACAAGACGTACATCCCACCTGGCAGCGCTCCGGCCCGCTGAGTTTCTACTCACCGGGCCGGATCGGCCACCCCGCATCATTCACTTGGGGACGGCCCCGGCCCGTTATGTCTGTCTTACGACCGAGTGGCCGCGTCCTCGATACCCGTAGCGTTGGTGTCCGCGTTCTTGCGGCCGGTGCCAGTCAGGCCGGGGTCTGTACAGCGAACGGCTCTGACAAGATTTTCGTAGCCGTTGATCGACTTCGCGGTTTCGGCCTCGGCAAGTGCCTTGGTGGGGAAGGCTGGTGGCGTGTGATGTCGAGTTGACGGCGCTGCTTCCCCAGCTGGCTTCGGTGTTGGTCGAGGCGGTGGAGGCAGGCGAGGGCCTGGTCAGGATCACGGTGCGGACTGCCGCCGGAGTCTCGGTGATCTGCCCGGGCTGCGGGCAGGAGTCGGCGTGGGAGCACAGCCGGTATGTGCGGCATGTCGCAGACGAGGCGATCGGCGGGAGACCGGTGGTGATCGACGTGTCGGTGCGCCGCTTGTACTGCGAGAACGCGGACTGTTCCAGGACCACGTTCGTCGAGCAGGTCCCTGGGCTGACGGTGCGCTACCAGCGTCGGACCCCCGCACTGCAGAAGGTGATCGCATCGGTCGCGACGGCCCTGGCCGGGAGAGCCGGGGCCCGGTTGCTGCTCCATCTGCACCAGACCCTGTCGTGGGCGAGCATGCTGACCTGCTTGTTACGCATCCCCCTGCCCGCGGTGGCGGTGCCCACGGTGCTCGGTGTGGACGACTTCGCACTGCGGCGCGGCCACCGCTACGCCACGATCCTGATCAACGCCGAGACCCGCGAACGCGTCGAGGTCCTGCCCGACCGCAAGGCCGAGACTCTGACGGCCTGGCTACGTGCCCATCCGGGCATCGAGGCGGTCTGCAGGGACGGCGCGGCCGGATACGCGCAGGCCGTCGCCGACGCACTGCCCCAGGTGCCGCAGATCAGCGACCGCTGGCACCTGTGGCACAACCTCGGCGAAGCTGTCCTCAAGGAGGTCCACGCGCACGCCGGCTGCTGGGCGAAATACGGACCGCCTTCCCAGGCCCGTATCCGCGAGGAAACCACCCGGGAACGCTGGCATCAGGTCCACGCCCTGCTCGACCGGGGCGTCGGCCTGCTGGAATGCGCCCGCCGCCTGCAGTTGGCGCTGAACACCGTCAAACGTTATGCCCGCGTCCCCGAGCCCGAGCAACTGACGAAGGCCCCGCAGTACCGGTCCACTCTGGTCGACCCCTACCGTGACCACCTGCGACGGCGCCGCGAGGAGGATCCCGCCGTGAGCGTCGGGCAGCTCCTGAAGGAGATCAAGGAACGTGGCTACCAGGGCAGCTCGAACCTCCTCTACCGCTACATCAACCAGGGCCGCGTCGAGTCCGACCGCCCCGCCGCCTCAAGGGCCTGCTGTGTACCGAGCCCGAACAGCTCAAGGACAAGGACCGCGAGCTCCTCGCAGCGCTGACCGGGGCCTGCCCCGAGATGACCGCCCTGGCCGGGCACATCCGTTCCTTCGCGGCCCTGCTCACCCCCGCCGCCGACAACGCCCGACACCTTGAGGAGTGGATCTCCCGGGTCCGCGAGGACGACCTGCCCCACCTGCACGCTTTCACTCGCGGTCTGGAACGCGACCACGACGCCGTCGTCAACGGGCTCACCCTCCCGTTCCACAACGGCGGAACCGAAGGCGTCAACACCAAGACGAAACTGATCAAGCGACAGATGCACGGCCGCGCCGGCTTTCGACTCCTCCGCCACCGCATCCTGCTCAACTGATCCACACCGAGGCACGATCAACGGCTACGAAAATCTTGTCAGAGCCAGAAAAACGACAGACCCCCACCGCTTCAAAGAAGCCGTGGGGTAATGGTTGGTGTCCGAGGGGGGACTTGAACCCCCACGCCCGATAAAGGGCACTAGCACCTCAAGCTAGCGCGTCTGCCATTCCGCCACCCGGACTAGGTGATCGGCCCCGGTCTCCCGCGGCGACAAAGAAAACAATACCAGGGGTTTGGGGTGCCTCTCACCTGCATATTCGGTGGTCAGTGGGGGGATGGCGGGCATACGGAAGTGGCCGGCCCGGCGCGCGTACGGTCTGTCGTCGTTCGTGCACGGGCAGTACGGCCGTGGAGCGCACGGTGCCTGACGTCACCGGGCGGGCGCTCGCGCTGTTCCCCGGTGTCAGGAATTCGGGGTGAGGCGCGGACCGCCCGTCCGGTGCCGCCGATGGTCCTACTTGCGCAGCGCCGCCAAGTTGTCGTAACCGATCCGCGCATGGTTCAGGGACTGCGCGGGGACGGTCGAGCTCGGTGCGTTGTCCTGCTCGACCATCGGGTTGTGGTAGTTCTTCGCCCCGGCGCGACGGAAGAACGTCCGGTAGTCGATGGCCCCGGTACCGAAGGGGACCATGTCGTAGCCGTTGCCGCTGGCTGTGTTGACGATGCCGTCCTTGGCGTGGAACAGCGGGTAGCGCTTGGTGTTGCCGCGGACCAGTGCCGCCGGGTCGAAGATGTTCTCCTGCTGCGATCCGTCGTGCGCGGTGTAGGTGTGGAACTTGTACTGAGCGACGTGCGCCCAGAAGATGTCCATCTCCAGCCATACGGATTTCGGGTCGGTGACCTGAAGGAAGTACTCGAGCTTGCGGGTGCCGGAGCTGCGGGTGGGGCGGCCCTGTGCGTCCAGCGGGCCGCCGTCGAGCAGGAAGCCGTAGGCCGCGTCGTGGTTGTGGGTGTAGAGCTTGATGCCCGCACCCTGAGCGATCTGTCCCAGCGTGTTCCACTTGTCGGCGGCCACGTCCCAGTCGGCACGGTAGGCGCTGCCGGTGGGGTCGCCACCGGTGCCCATGTGTTCCATGCCGAGGATGTTCGCTATCTCGAGGTGGCGCTTGAACTGGTCCAGGTCGCTCTGGTTCAGCGGCCAGGACGACGGGATGAAGCCGTGGTTGCCCTGGGCGCGCAGACCGTACTCGTCCAGCCACGAGCGCAGCAGCTTCGCGCCTTCCACCGATTCGAGGTTGTTTCCGCCGGGTGCGTTGGCGTGCTGGCCGTACCCGGCGAACTCGACCTGCTGGTAGCCGTAGCGGGCCAGCTCCCTGAAGACCTCGCGGAAGCCCGAGGGAAGGTCGGTGGTGAGCGGATCCCGGCCCGTGGCGTCGCGCACGGTGTACAGGATGATTCCTCGTCTCGCCGCCGGGACCAGGGCCTGGCCGACGCCCTGCCCCTGGCCGGATGCGGTCTGGGCGAGGGCCGGCGACGCGCCGAAGGCGGGCGCGGCGATCGCCGCTGCCGCAGCGGCCGTGCAGGTGCTCAGAAAGCGGCGGCGACTGACGCCGAGGCTGCGGCGCAGGGCGCTGTCCGTTCCGGATTCGTCGTTGTACGCGGTCACGGTCTCTCTCTTTCTCGAAGATGCTCGAAACGCTGTGCACGGACCGATCTCATGCGAGGCCGGCAAGCGTGAGGAGCAAGGACTTCACTTCGGTGGCCCGGACGGGTCCGGTGAACGCGTGGGGGGTGGAGCAGAGGATGAGCGGACCTTCTTCGTCGCTCATGGGGAGACGGCCGTGGCTGCCGCGAATGGGTGACGGGTCGAGGGGCACGACCGCCATGCGGTAGCGCATGCCGAGCTTCTTGCGGGCCACCGCGGTGGCCGCCTTGACCCGGACGTACGGGTCCTGGGGGTCCAGGAAGAGTTCGACCGGGTCGTATCCGGGTTTGCGATGGATCTCGACGAGCTGCGCGAAGTCGGGGGCGCGCGCGTCGTCGAGCCAGTAGTAGTACGTGAACCAGGCATCCGGGTCGGCAACGGCGACGAGCTCGCCTGAGCGCGGGTGGTCGAGGCCGTGAGCCTTCTTGCCCTCGTCGTCGAGGAGCTGTTCGATGCCTTGGACGTCCTGGAGAGCTTCACGGGTCGCATCGAGATCCTCGGGACGGCGTACGTAGACGTGGGCGAGCTGGTGGTCGGCGACGGCGAAGGCGCGGGAGGCCATCGGGTCCAGGTACTCCATGCCGTCCTGGGTGTGGACCTCCAGCAGGCCGGCGCGGCGCAGTGCCCGGTTGATGTCGACCGGGCGGTCGACGCGGGTGATGCCGTACTCGGAGAGCGCGACGACGGTGCGCCCCTCGCGGCGGGCGTCGTCGAGCAGCGGGGCCATGGCCCGGTCGAGCTCGGCCGCCGCCCGGTACGCGCGGGGGTCGTCGGGCCCGTAGCGCTGCAGGTCGTAGTCCAGGTGCGGCAGGTAGCACAGGGCCAGGTCGGGGTGGCGGGTGTCCAGGATGTGCCGGGTCGCGTCGATGATCCACTGCGAGGAGACGAGGTCGGCGCCAGGTCCCCAGAAGTGGAAGAGGGGGAAGGTGCCGAGCTTCTCGGTGAGTTCGTCGTGCAGGGCGGGCGGCCGGGTGTAGCAGTCGGGTTCCTTGCGGCCGTCGGCGTAGTAGACGGGACGCGGGGTCACCGTGATGTCGGTGTCGGCGCCCATCGCGTACCACCAGCAGATGTTGGCGACGGTGTAGCCGGGGTGCGCGCGGCGGGCGGCGTCCCAGAGCTTGTCGCCGGCGACGAGGCCGTTGTGCTGGCGCCAGAGGAGGACGTCGCCGAGCTCGCGGAAGTACCAGCCGTTGGCGACGATGCCGTGTTCGGCGGGGGTGGTGCCGGTGAGGAAGGTGGACTGGGCGGCGCAGGTGACGGCGGGCAGCACGGTACCGAGGGGGGCGTGGGTGCCGGACTGCCCGAGGGATGCGAGGTTTGGCATGTGGTCGAGGAGCCGGGGGGTGAGGCCGACGACGTCGAGGACGAGGAGGGGGGTGGGGGCGCCGGTGGGGGACGTGCCCGTTTCGACCGGTGTCACGGGAGCTCCTTGAGGCCGAGGTCGACCAGGAGGTCGCGGGCGAGGGTGAGTTCGGCGGCGATGCCGTCGGCGAGCTGGGGCCGGCTGCGGGGGCGCAGCTCGGCGGGGAGCGCCTGCCAGGTGTACGTCTCGACCTCCAGGTGACGGGTCAGCGGCCGGGCTCCGCCGACCAGTCGGGTCAGCGTGGACTGGAGCACCGGGAGGGTTGAGGTGAGCGGTGGGGCGGGCGGTGCGTGCAGCGGGACGTGGAAGTGCGCGCGCCACGGGGTGCCGTCGGGCAGTGCCTGGCCGGTGACCGCCTCGTCGAGGTCGTCGGTGCCGCGCAGTCCGTGCGTGGTGCGGGTGCGGGTCTGGTGGAGGAAGCGGGGTTCGGCGAAGGCGGCGAGCGCGGTACGCACCTCGGGGAGGTGCGGGTGTTCGGCGTGGAGTGCGGCGGAGAGCTGGCACTTGGCGACCTGGATGCCGGCTGCGGCGAGTGCGTCGAGGGCGGTGTCCGGGTCCTCGAAGGAGGTGGCGAGATGGCAGGTGTCGATGCAGATGCCGATGCGGTCGTGTCCGACGGCGGTGAGCGGTGCGATGGCGTCGGCGGTGGTCTCGACCGTGCAGCCCGGTTCGGGTTCGAGACCGATCCGGATGGACTTTCCGGTCAGCTCGGCGAGGGCGTCGAGCCGTTCGGCGAGGGTACTGAGGGCGGTGTGTGCGGTGCGGGCGGCTTCCGGGTCGCCGGTGTACGGGGTGCGCCAGGCGATCGGGAGGGTGGAGATGGTGCCTTCGGTGACGTCGTCGGGGAGCAGGGTGGCGAGCAGCCGGGCGAGATCGGTGGTGTGGGCGAGGCGTTCGGCGTCCGTCCAGTCCGGCTTGTACACCCGGTACTTGACCTCTTCGGCGCCGAACCCCTCGTACGGGAAGCCGTTCAGGGTGACGACTTCGAGGCCTCGGCGCTCGAGTTCGGCGCGCAGGGAGCGCAGCTGGACGGGGTCGTTGATCAGGGATTTCGCGGCGTCCCCGGCGAGCCAGAGGCCGATGCCGAGGCGGTCGCGGCCGAGTCGTCTGCGGACGGGTTCGCAGTGGTCGCGCAGTTGGGCGCGGACACCGTCCAGGGTCTCGGCGGGGTGGACGTTCGTGCAGTAGGCGAGGTGGACGGTGGATCCGTCGGGGTGGCGAAAGCGCATCGGGTCACTCCCCGCCACGGAGGATGGAGTTCCCCTCGTGGAGTGGATCGGGTGTGGCGAGATCGAGTTGCAGGCGGCCGCTCTGGCCGTAGAAGGCGACGGGGTTGCGCCAGAGCACCTGGTCGACGTCGTCGTCGCTGAACCCGGCGACGAGCATGGCGTCGCCGACCTTCCGGGTCTTGAGGGGGTCGCTCCTGCCCCAGTCGGCGGCCGAGTTGACCAGGATCTTCTCGGTGCCGTGGGTCTTGAGGATCGCGATCATGCGGTCCTCGTCCATCTTCGTGTCGGGGTAGATGGAGAAGCCTGCCCAGCAGCCGCTGTCCACGGCGTCCTTCACGGTCGTCTCATTGAGGTGATCGAGCAGGACCCGCTCCGGGGGGAGGTGGGATTCGCGGATCACGTCGATGGTGCGGCGCAGACCGGCGAGCTTGTCGCGGTGCGGGGTGTGGACGAGGGCGGGCAACCCGTGGTCGGCGGCGAGCTGCAGCTGGGCGGCGAGTGCGGTGTCCTCGGCGGGGGTCATGGAGTCGTAGCCGATCTCGCCGACGGCGACGACGGAGTCCTTGACGAGGTAGCGGGGCAGGGCGTCCAGGACGGGGGTGCAGCGGGGGTCGTTCGCCTCTTTGGGGTTGAGGGCGAGGGTGCAGTGGTGGGCGATGCCGTACTGGGCGGCGCGGAAGGGTTCCCAGCCGAGCAGGGCGTCGAAGTAGTCGAAGAAGCTGGCGGGCGAGGTGCGGGGCTGGCCGAGCCAGAAGGAGGGTTCGACGAGCGCGCGGACACCTGCGTCGTACATCGCCCGGTAGTCGTCCGTGGTGCGGGAGGTCATGTGGATGTGCGGGTCGAAGATGCGCATCAGGACTCCTCCGTGGGGGAATGGGGTCTCCCCTGCTCGAGGATGTTCGAGAGCTCGGGGAAGGGTGCGGGGGCCGTGAGGGTGAGGACGCGGCGCAGGTCGCCGGGGACGGTACGGCCGGCGGCGGTGCGTTCGGCTGCGAAGTCGCCCAGCATGCGGGCGAGTTCGGCGTCGCCGCGGGCGCGGTGGGCCAGTGCGTCGACGGCCTCGACGGGGACGCCGGTGAAGAGGCACTTGAGGACGGCGTGGCGCCAGTGGTGCGTGTCGAGATGGGCGGCGGCGTACGGACCGACGGCGGCGGCGACCAGCCGGGTGTCGTTGGTGCGCAGGGCGTCCTCGACGAGGTGGAGGGCGGTGGGGCCGAGGTCCAGCCGGTGGAGGGTGAGGAGGACGGCGCGCCGCTCGGCGGCGGTGCCCTGTTCGTAGAGCCTGGTCACGGCGGGGAGGGCGGCGCGGGCTTCGAGGAGCAGCAGGGCGCGTACGGAGTCGGCGTGCTCCAGTCCGCAGTGCCGGCCCGCGGCGGCGAACCGCAGCTCCCACGGGGGCACGGCGTACGGGCCGCCGCGCACGGTTTCCTCGTGGACGGCGGCGTGCGCGGCCTCGGCGAGGGCCTCGTCGAGCCAGGCGCGTGCGGCGCCCCCGAGCCGGGCGTCGAGTTGCCCGCGGGTCAGCAGCGGGGGCGTCTGCGGCGACGCCGGCAGGGGCGACGGCGGGGTCATCGGCATGACGTTGCTCCCTTCGGGGCGTCCGCCCGGACTTTCGACGGGATGCGCGAGCGGAGGAAGTCGAGGGAGGTGCGGGCGAGTTCGGGGCCGGCGTGGGAGTGGCGGGGCAGTTCGACCACGGTGAGGCCGCGGTATCCGGTGTCGCCGAGCGTGTCGAGCGCTTCGAGTACGGGCGGGAAGTCGATCTCGCCGTCGCCGAACGGCAGATGCTCGTGGATGCCCCGGCGCATGTCCTCGATCTGGACGTGGCGCAGCCAGGGTGCGGCGTCCCGGACGCAGTCCGCGGGTGAGGACTGCTCCAGGCACTGGCAGTGGCCGATGTCGAGGGTGAGCCCGAGTGGTTCGGGGTCGCCGCTGAGGATGCGCAGGTGGTGGAAGTCGGAGAGATCGGCGAGGAGATGTCCGGGTTCGGGCTCGATGGCGAGCGGGACGCCGGTGCGGTCGGCGGCTACGAGCACCGGGGTCAGGGCGTCGGTCAGCCGCTGCCAGGCCGTATCGGGCGTGGTGTGGGGTGGGGTGATGCCGCTGAAGCAGTGCACGGCGTGGGCGCCCAGGTCGGCGGCGACTTCGACGGCCCGGACCAGGAGCCGGGTGCGGGCGGCGCGGGCCTCCGGGTCCGCGTCGAGGAGGGACGGGCCGTGCTTGCGGCGCGGGTCGAGGACATAGCGGGCACCTGTCTCGACGGTGACACCCAGCCCGAGCTGTTCGAGTCTGTGCGCCACGCGGCGGGTGCGGGCGGCGAGGTCCGGGGCGAGGGGGTCGAGGTGCATGTGGTCGAGGGTGAGGCCGACGCCGTCGTACCCGAGGCCCGCGAGGAGCGCGAGGGCGTCGTCGAGGCGGAGGTCGGTGAGCCCGTTGGTGCCGTAGCCGAGACGGATGGTCATGTGGGGCTCACCTTCCGGGCGAGTGTGCGGGCAAGAGGGACGAGCCCCATGACGGCGAGCCCGGTGCCGGCCGCTCCGGCGCGGGCGGCGAGCGTGGCCTGGAGCGGGATCATCGCCCGGATGCCGCTGCCCACAGCGCGCTGGGTCAGCGGCGGGGACGGGTTGAGGGCGGCGTGGAGGAGCGGCTCGGCGGCGGTCCGGAGGTAGGCGCCGGTGAGCGCGGTGAGGAGGAGTCGGGGCAGGGTACCGGTGGGGGTGGCCGCAGGTGCGGGTGCTCCGGGTGCGGGGCGGTGGACGTCACCCGACGCGCCGCTTCCCGGAACCGGGGGCACGTCCCCGGGCCCCCGCTGCTCGCGCACCGCGGTGGCGCCGAGCGCGATGACCGCCGCGAGCGCGGAGAGCGGCGCGACGGTGGAACCGCCCTGCGCCTCGTGGCGCGAGACGGCGGTGACGGCGTAGGTGTGCGCCCCGAGCAGGGCGGCGGCGGGGAGTGCGGCGCGCAGCGGGAGGGCTGCTTGCCGGGACGGCTCCCCTTGGCGCGGCTGCGCATCCCCGGCTGCTTTCGCCATGGCGCGGCCGCCCCGGCCGACGAGCCGGGCGATCGGTCCGCGGCGCTGCTTCCTCGCGGGTCCCGGGATGGGCGCGGGTGCCCGGACGAGGCCGGTCGCCGGGCCGGGCGCGGTGACCGTGCGCGTGCCGGAGTGCTCCGGCTTCGCGCCTGCCCCCCATGTCGCGGTGGCGCCCAGCAGCAGGTCCAGGGCGCGCGCCGTGGCCATCGCGGCCGGGCCCGCCTGGGTGTGTTTCAGGTGGAGGTCGTAGGCCCAGACCGTTGCGGCCAGGGCGGTGGCCACCGTCAGGGCCGGACGGCCGGCGCGGGCGGCGAGGGTCAGGCCCGCGGCCGTCAGCGCGCCTGCTGCCGTGAGGGCCGCGCCCGGGGTGATCCGGCCCGAGGGGATCGGGCGGTGCGGACGGTCGACGGCGTCCTCGTCGCGGTCGGCCCAGTCGTTGAGGGCCATGCCCGCCTCGTAGAGGCAGAGGGAGGCGCCGACGGCCAGCGCGGTGCCACGGCCGGGACGCCTCCCGATGGCCGCCGCCCCGGCGAGTGCGTCCCCGGGGACGGTGAACAGCGCCGAGATCCGCAGCAGCTCGGCCCAGGCCCGTACGGTAGCTGTCACTTCTCCCCCCGCAGCCGTTCGGCGAAGGCCAGCAGCGCCATGTACTGCTCGGACAGTGCGGCGGGGCCGCCGTCCGGGTCCTTGAAGTAGAAGCCGAGTTCGGGCCGCGGGCCGGTCAGGCCCACCTCCTGGGCGCGGGCGAGCAGCCGCGCCAGGTCGAGGACCAGGGGGGCGGCCAGCGCCGAGTCGCAGCCCTGCCAGGTCGTCTGGAGGACCATGCGGGCGCCGAGGAATCCGTCGAACGCGATGTGGTCCCAGGCCGTCTTCCAGTCGCCGAGCGCGGGTACGTCGTCGATGTGCACCTCCCCCTCGGGCGCGGCGCCGAGCGTGTCGGCGAGGACGCGCTCCTTGCCCGCGTTCTTGGCCGCCGCCGCGCCGGGGTCGGCCAGCGCCGCTCCGTCCCCGCCGCCCAGCAGGTTCGTGCCGGACCAGGCCCGTACGGGCAGGGCGCGTTGCACGAACATCGGGGCGAGTACGGAGCGGAGCAGCGTCTGGCCCGTCTTGCCGTCGCGGCCTGCGTGAGGAAGTCCGCAGTCCGCGACGGCGTCCTGGAGCGCGGGAGCGCGCAGTCCGGTGGAGGGGGTGAAGTTGATGTAGGGGCAGCCGGCCCGGAGCGCGGCCGCGGCGTAGAGCGAGCTGGCGGGCAGCCGGTTCTCGCCGGGTTCCGGGACGGGTTCCGTCGACGCGACGTTGACGACGACCGTGCGGGTCAGGTCGCCCCGGCGGCCGAAGTCGGTGAGGTCCGCGGCGAACGCGGCGATGAGTTCCTCGTCGGTGCGGGTGTCACCGGGCAGTGGGCCACCCGGGCGTATCTCGGCGTCGGCGGCCGCGAGTTCGGTCCGTACGGCGGAGGGCAGCCCGTGCGGGAGCACTCCCCCGGCGGCCAGTGCCTCCGCCCGTTTGGGGAGCGGACAGCCGACGGTGTCGTGTCCGCCGAAGACCAGGGAGGTCAGCGCCGGCAGCCCGCTGCCGGCGAACGGCGCGGTCTCGGTGACCATGCCTGCCGCCGGGTGGAGCCCCGCCGCGACGGCCGCGCAGCCCGCCGTGGCGGTGGTGGCGACGGAGCCGCGTGCTCCGATGAACCAGACTCCGGTACGAACGGCATCTGCTGACACGGGCTGCCTCCCTGGCTGGGGATTTTGGCTGGGCAGTGCAAAGAGAGCGGAGCTGATCGAATCGAGGCGGACAAGGGTGGGGGGTGACGGCGGGCGAGGTAGGGCCTTTGCCCCGCCCGCCGTCGGACTGCGGCTGTCGCCTAGGCGGCGGGCAGCTCCTTCAACTCGATGTTGCGGAAGGACACCTGGTCGTCGGCTCCGTGGTTCTGGAGGCCGATGTAGCCGTTCTTCAGGCTGCGGACGGGATCGGTGTTGGTGAAGTCGTTGATCTTGACTCCGTTGAGGAAGACCTGGAGCCGTTCGCCCTGGACCTTGATCTCGTAGCTGTTCCACTGACCGGGCGGCCGCAGGACCTGGTCACGGGCCTGGATGTTCGCCGCCTTGAAGGTGTAGACGGAGCCCGTGGTGCGGTCGGGGGCGTCGGTGGCGTCGATCTGGACCTCGTAGCCGTTGTTCACCGCGGACCAGGGGTCGTCGGACTCCGGGAATCCGACGAAGACACCGGAGTTGTCGTCGCCCGCCAGCTTCCAGTCGAGCTTCAGCGAGTACGACTCCAGCTCCTTGGCCTGGTAGGTGAGCAGGCCCATGCCGCCCTCGGAGCGGAGTTCACCGTCGACGACGTTGAACTTCCCGGGGCCCGCCTGCTTCCAGCCTTCGAGCGTCTTGCCGTTGAAGATCGACCGGTAGCCGGTGTCCGGCTTGCAGTCGGCATTCACCTGTCCGGCCGCGTAGCGGACGCCGCCGAGGAGGAGCTGGCGGAAGGCAGGTTCGGCGTACGAATCCTTGGTGTGGCCGAGGCCGGTGTAGAAGGAGCGGCCGCCCTGGTAGGTCTGGCACCAGGTGATCGGGTGATCGCCCTTCATGGTGCCGCCGGTGTAGGTCGTCTCGTCGAGCGTGGCGAGGACCTTCACCTTGTCGCGCGGGTTGGTGCGGTAGTTGTACAGCTCGTCGGTTCGGTTCCAGGCGTCGTCGAGGTGGGCGGTCGCCGGGTGCTTGTGGTCCTCGACGCGGACGGTGACGGGCTGGATCGCGGGGTGTCCGGCGAAGTACGCGCCGACGAGTCCGCCGTAGAACGACCAGTCGTACTCGGTGTCCGCTGCGGCGTGCACACCCATGTAGCCGCCGCCGGTGGCGATGTAGTTCTCGAACGCCTTCTGCTGGTCGACGTTCAGGACATCACCGGTTGTGGAAAGGAAGACGACGGCGTCGTAGCGGGCGAGGTTGCTGGTGGTGAACTGGCCTGCTTCCTCGGTTGAGTCGACGGTGATGTTGCTGGTCGCGCCGAGTTCCTTCAGTGCCGCGATGCCCGCGGGGATCGCGTCGTGGCGGAAGCCGGCCGTCTTCGAGAAGACCAGGACCCGCTTGGCGGTCCGGTCGGGGGCGCTGTGGGAGAGCTCGAAGTCGTCGACGTCGTAGAGCGCCCCGGCGCCGCCCTTGAAGACCAGGAAGAGTTCGGTGGCCTTCTCCGGGACGCCGCGCAGCGGTACGTCGATGTCCTGGAAGTTTTCCCAGCCACCGGTCACCGGCACCGGTGCGGAGCCGAGGATCTTGCCGGTCGCGGAGCCGGACCGTACTTCGAGGAAGCCGCCCGCGCCGCCGGACGAGATCCGGGCGGTGAGCTTGGTGGAGTCACCGAGAATGTACGGCTTGAAGGCGATCCAGTCGCCGTTGTTGATGTCGCCGACCGTCTTGCCGCCGTGCGCGGCCGCCTTGTTGTACGTCCTGATGCCGGACGACTCGGTGAAGTGCTCGGCCTGGCGGTGGCGGGGCTGAAGCTGCGACTGGTCGTGGCCGGAGAGTGCGGCCTGGCCGCCGCCCCCGCCGTCGGTGTACGAGGCGTCGATGACTCCGAAGATGTTTGCGTTCGGGTCGTGTCCGCCGTCGATCTGGGTGCTGATGGTGCCGGTGCAGCCGTTGGCCGTGGTGATCGGGTGGCCGTGGCTGTCATGGCCGAGCACGAAGCGGACCTCGACCTTCGAGCAGTCGATCGTGCCGTCCTCGGGGTCGGTGACGGTCACCTTGAACGGGATCTTGTCCCCGAAGCTGAACAGCTGCCCGTCACCCGGGAGTTCCAGCTTCACCGTGGGTGCCGTGTTGCCGACGGTCACATGGACGCTCGCCAATCCGGTGCGTCCGGTGGGGTCCTTGGCGGTGACGGTCGCGGTGAAGGTGCCGTTCTTCCGGTACGTGTACGTGGGGTTCGCGGCGGTCGACGTGCCGCCGTCGCCGAAGTCCCAGGCGTACGTGAGTGCGTCACCGTCGGAGTCCGTGGTGCCGGCCGAGGAGAACTGCACCTTCAGCGGTGCGGTGCCGGACGTCTTGTTGGAGGCGGCTTCGGCTACGGGCGAGTGGCCGCCGGTGGCGTTCTCGATGCGGTAGAGCGCGGAGTTCTCGTCGCCGCCGAACCAGGAGAGGCCGTAGTCCAGGACGTACAGCGCCCCGTCCGGGCCGAAGGCCATGTCCATCACCTGGGTCCCGGACCACGGGATGTTGTTGATGGACTGGACGGTGCCGTCGCCGTCCTGCTCGATGCGCTTGATCCAGCGCCGGCCGAACTCGCCGGCGAAGAAGTCCCCGTCGTACGCCTCGGGGAACTTCACGGGCGAGTCGAGGTTCGGGTCGTAGTGGTAGACGGGGCCGCCCATCGGCGACTCGGAGCCGGTGCCGAACTCGGGCACGGAACCGCCGTCGTACGGGATCCAGGCAGGCTGCGCCGGGGGCAGGTCGACCAGACCGGTGTTGTGCGGCGAGGTGTTCTTCGGGGCGTCGCAGTCGAAGGCGGCGCCGGACGTCTTCGTCGCGAAGTCGTAGTCGATGAACGCGTCGTTCTTCCCGGTGCAGAACGGCCAGCCGAAGTTGCCCGGCTTGGTCACCCGGGCGAACTCGACCTGTCCGGCCGGTCCGCGCTTGGGGTCGGCCGCGCCCGCGTCGGGCCCGTAGTCGCCGACGTAGACAATGCCGGTGGCCTTGTCGACGCTGAAGCGGAACGGGTTGCGGAAGCCCATCGCGTAGATCTCGGGCCGGGTCTTGTCCGTGCCCGGCGCGAAGAGGTTGCCGTCGGGAATGGTGTACGAGCCGTCGTCGGCGACCCTGATCCGCAGGATCTTGCCGCGCAGGTCGTTGGTGTTGCCCGAGGTGCGCCGGGCGTCGAACGCCGGGTTGCGGTCCGGGCGTTCGTCGATGGGCGTGTAGCCGTCGGAGGCGAACGGGTTGGAGTCGTCGCCGGTCGACAGATACAGGTTGCCCTGCGCGTCGAAGTCGATGTCGCCGCCGACGTGGCAGCAGATGCCGCGCGACGTCTTGACGTCGAGAACCTTCTTCTCGCTGCTCAGGTCGAGGGTGCCGTCCTCCTTGAGGAGGAAGCGGGAGAGCCGGTTGACGCCGTCGAACTTGGCGAAGTCGGCGGCGGTCCCGGTCTCGGGGGCGTCACCCGCGGGGGTGTCCAGCGGGGGCGCGTAGTAGAGGTAGATCGCCCGGTTCTTGTCGAAGTCCGGGTCGATACCGACGCCCTGGAGGCCTTCCTCGTCGTGCGAGTAGACGGGGATGACACCGGCGACCTTGGTGTTGCCTGCGCTGTCGGTGATCCGCAGCTCGCCGTTGCGCGAGGTGTGCAGGACGCTGCGGTCGGGGAGCACGGCCAGGGACATGGGTTCGCCGGTCTCGGCGGCGCCCTTGGCGAGGGTGACCTGCTGGAAGTCCTCGGTCGCCGCCGCGTCGGACGCGGCCGGCGAGGTCGGGCCCGATGCGGCCGCACCGGGCGGGGCGCCCAGGGCGAGAGTGGCCGCGGTGAGCAGGCCGCCGGTGAGCAGGGCGAGGGATGTACGGAATCGGGGCCGGGTTCTGGTTCTGTGCACGAGTGTCCTCCGGAGAGTGCCGGTTGTACGGGCGAGTGCTGCCGTGCCGTTCCGCGCGGGGACTGCCGCGCAGGTCACCGAGGGCCTGGTGGGGCCCCGGTGACGCAGGTCATGTCGTGTACACCAAGGGGACGGTAGACGGGTTCGTCCGGGGTGGAAAGCCCTTGCGCAGGGGATAAGTTGAACTTTTTCCTTGGTCAGGACAAAGGAGGTTCCGGGCAGCCGGGACCGTCCCGGCGGCGCGTGCGCCGCCGGGCTGCGCAGACCTGTCCGCTACCCGCTCCGCCTCGCCGGGGCTCCGCCCCGGACCCGGTCCTCACCCGCCGGACGGGCTCAAAGGGCGCGTTCGAGGAGCGGAGGTCCGAGGGTGGAGCCCCCGGGAGGAGCCGTCAGTCGCCGCCCCCGAATGCCGCGTCGAACGACGCAGCGGGCGGGTCGAAGTCGTACCGCTTCAGTGTGGCAAGCGCTTCCGGTGCGCCCGCCAGCCGGTCCATCCCGGCGTCCTCCCACTCCACCGAGATCGGGCCTTCGTAGTCGATCGAGCGAAGCATCCGGAACACGTCCTCCCACGGCACATCACCGTGCCCGGCGGAGACGAAGTCCCAGCCGCGCCGCGGATCGCCCCAGGGCAGGTGCGAGCCGAGACGGCCGTTGCGCCCGTCGAGACGCTTGCGGGCCTCCTTGCAGTCCACGTGGTAGATCCGGTCCCGGAAGTCGTAGAGGAAGCCGACCGGATCGAGGTCCTGCCACACGAAATGGCTCGGGTCGAAGTTCAGTCCGAACGCGGCCCGGTGGCCGACGGCCTCCAGGGCCCGGTGCGTGGTCCAGTAGTCGTACGCGATCTCGCTGGGGTGCACCTCGTGGGCGAACCGCACGCCCTCCGCGTCGAACACGTCGAGGATCGGGTTCCAGCGCTCGGTGAAGTCCTCGTAACCGCGCTCGATCATTCGCGGCGGCACCGGTGGGAACATCGCCACCAGGTGCCAGATCGACGAGCCGGTGAAGCCGATGACGGTACGGACCCCGAAGGCGGCGGCCGCGCGGGCGGTGTTCTTGATCTCCTCGGCGGCCCGCTGCCGTACCCCTTCGGGCTCGCCGTCGCCCCAGATCCGGGCGGGCAGGATGCCCTGGTGCCGTTCGTCGATCGGGTTGTCGCAGACCGCCTGCCCGACGAGGTGGTTGGAGATCGCCCAGCACTTCAGACCGTACTTGTCGAGCAGCTGCCGCCGCCCGTCGAGATAGCCGGGGTCGGCGAGAGCCTTGTCGACCTCGAAGTGATCGCCCCAGCAGGCGAGTTCGAGCCCGTCGTAACCGAAGTCCCGGGCAAGCCGGCAGACCTCCTCCAGCGGCAGGTCGGCCCACTGACCGGTGAAGAGCGTGAAGGGACGGGGCATGCGCGGAACCTCCTAGGACGGTACGGGGGTGTGTACGGAGCTCTTCTCGGCGCTTTCCTCCACCGCCGCGAGCACCCGCTGCACCTGAAGTCCGTCGGCGAACGACGGAACGGGGTCAGCCCCTTCGGCGATCGTCATGACCAGGTCGCGGGCCTGGTGGATGAAAGTGTGCTCGTAGCCGAGTGCGTGGCCCGGCGGCCACCACGCCTCCAGGTACGGGTGCGCGGGCTCGGTGACAAGGATGCGGCGGAACCCGGCGGTGGTGGCCTGCTCGGTGTGGTCGTGGAAGGACAGTTCGTTGAGGCGTTCCAGATCGAAGGCGAGCGAGCCGCACTCGCCGTTGATCTCCAGCCGCAGCGCGTTCTTGCGGCCCGCCGCCATCCTGGTCGCCTCGAACGAGGCCAGTGCTCCGGAGGCGAGCCTGCCGGTGAACAGGGCGGCGTCGTCGACGGTGACCGCCCCGCGTGCTCCGCTGTCCGCGGTGCCCGAGAGCCCGGCCGACGCGCCGGCGAGCAGCGGTCGTTCCCGTACGAAGGTCTCGGCGACCGCCGACACCCCCACCAGGAGCTCCCCCGCCAGATACTGGGCGAGGTCGACGATGTGCGCCCCGAGGTCGCCGAGCGCACCGGATCCCGCGTGCTCGCGCTTGAGCCGCCAGGTGAGCGGCGACTCCGGGTCGACCAGCCAGTCCTGGAGGTAGGTGGCCCGGACGTGCCGCAGGGCGCCGAGCCTGCCGTCGGCGATCAGCGTCCGTGCGTACGCGATCGCGGGCACCTTGCGGTAGTTGAAGCCGACCATCGCCACCTGGCCGCGGGCCCTGGCCCGTTCCGCGGCCTCCGTCATGGCTTCCGCCTCGGCGACCGTGTTGGCGAGCGGCTTCTCGCACAGCACGTGCTTGCCGCCCTCCAGGGCGGCGATGGCGATCTCCGCATGGCTGTCGCCGGGCGTGCAGATGTCGACGAGCTGGACGTCGTCCCGGGCGATCAGGGCGCGCCAGTCGGTCTCCGCCGCCGCCCAGCCGTGCCGTTCGGCGGCGGCGGAGACCGCCGTACGGTCGCGTCCGCAGATCGCGGCGAGAGCCGGCTGCATCGGCAGGTCGAAGACGTGTCCGGCGGTGCGCCACCCCTGTGAGTGGGCGGCGCCCATGAACGCGTATCCGACCATGCCGACCCCGAGCGTCGCCTTCGGCACGGTCGTCGGCGGCGCTGCGGCCTCCTGCTCCGTCTCTTCCCTACGGGCCATACGGGCTTCCTCCTCGTCGGTCGTTCGGTGGGCGCACGGCAGGAGGGTCAGCACCCTCCTGGACGGTGGATCAGCTGAAGCCCGTCGGCAGGTACTGGTCGATGTTGTCCTTGGTGACGACGGCCGAGTAGAGGGTGAGGCTGGTCGGGATCTCCAGTTCGGAGAGCCCGCCGATGCCCTTGCCCTGCCCCAGGGCACGCGCCAGGTCGATGGCGGACGCGGCCATCGTCGGCGGGTAGAGAACCGTGGCCTTCAGGACGCTGTTGTCGGCCTTGATGGCGTCCATCGCGGACTTCGCGCCCGCGCCTCCGACCATCAGGAACTCGTCCCGGCCCGCCTGCTGGATGGCGCGCAGCGCGCCGACTCCCTGGTCGTCGTCGTGGTTCCACAGGGCGTCGAACTTCTTCTGCGCCTGCAGGAGTTGAGCCATCTTCGCCTGGCCGGACTCGACGGTGAAGTCGGCGGCCTGACGGGCCACCAGCTTGATGTTGGAGTAATTCCCCAGGGCGTCGGCGAAGCCCTGGCTGCGCTGCTTGGTGAGCTCCAGGTTGTCGATGCCCGCGAGCTCGACCACCTTGGCGTTCGGCTTGTCCTTGAGCTTTTCGCCGATGTACGTGCCGGCATTGAGCCCCATGCCGTAGTTGTCGCCGCCGACCCAGCATCGGTAGGCCTGCGGTGAGGCGAAGATGCGGTCCAGGTTGATGACGGGGATGCCCGCCTTCATCGCCTCCAGACCGACCTGGGTGAGCGCCTTGCCGTCGGCGGGGAGGATGACGAGGACGTCGACCTTCTTGTTGATGAGGGTCTTGACCTGGCCGATCTGGGCGGCGGTGTCGTTGGAGCCCTCGGTGATCTCCAGGGTCACCTCGGAGTACTTCTCCGCCCGCGACTTGGCGTTCTCGTTGATGGCGTTGAGCCATCCGTGGTCGGCCTGTGGTCCGGCGAAGCCGATGGTGACGGGCTTGCCGGGCTTGTCGTCGGCAGTCGGCTGATTGCTCTGCGCGGTCTGCGACTTCTTGGGCTCATTGCTGGTGCAAGCGGTGAGGAGAGCGCCCGCGGAGACGGCTGCGGTGCTGAAGAGCAGTCCTCTGCGGCTGGTTTCTGGCATGGCTGTCGAACCCTTCATCCGGTGCGTGGGTGGCATGCGGAACTGCGGGTGAGATGGGGTGGGGTGGAGTGGGGAGAGTCCGGGGGCTCAGGAGGTGTCCCCGTGGGCCGAGGTTCGGCGCTGGACCAGGACGGCGGCAACGATGATCGCGCCCTTGGCGATCTGCTGGACATCGCTCTGCAGATTGTTGAGCGCGAAGATATTGGTAATGGTGGTGAAGACAAGGACACCGAGGACGGAGCCGACGATCGTGCCGCGTCCGCCGCTGAGCAGGGTGCCGCCGATGATCGCGGCGGCGATGGCGTCGAGCTCGTACAGGTTGCCGTTGGTGTTCTGTCCCGAGCCGGACAGGATGATCAGCATGAAGGCGGCGATGCCGCAGCAGAGCCCGGAGAGCAGATACAGGTAGAGCCGCTGCCTCGTCACGTCGATCCCGGCGAGGCGGGCCGCTTCCGCGTTGCCGCCGACCGCGACCGTACGGCGTCCGAACGTCGTCCGGTTCAGCACCAGCCAGCCGATGACGGTGACCGCGGCGAAGACCATGACCAGCGGCGGGATGCCGAGGACGTACGAGTCGGGCAGCCCCAGGTCGAGGACCGACTGGACGGTGACGATCTGTGTCTTGCCGTCGGTGATCTGAAGGGCGAGACCGCGGGCCGAGGCGAGCATCGCCAGCGTCGCGATGAACGGCACCAGCCTCCCGTACGCGATCAGCAACCCGTTGACGAGTCCGGCGCCGAGGCCGACGAGTACGGCGGTGAAGAGGATCCCCGCGAAGCCGTACTCCTGGGTGGCGAGCGTGGTCGCCCAGACCGAGGCGAGCGCGACCATCGCGCCGACCGACAGATCGATGCCGCCGCTGGTGATGACGAACGTCATGCCGACGGTGACGACGCCGATGACGGACGACTGGGTCAGGATCAGCTGCAGGTTCCCGGTGTCCAGGAAGGCGTCGGGCTCGGTGAACCCGCCGACGGCGATCAGTACGGCGAGGACGCCGAGCAGCGACAGGGCTCGGACGTCGATGCGGCCCAGTAGAGAACGCCAGGGACCACGGGTCGGTGGGTCAGCTGCGCGGACGGATGGCGTGGCGGCCGGTCCGCTCGTCGAGTGCAGTTTGCTCAGCACGAGTAACTCCCGTCATGCACTGATAGGTTGTACGCCTGCCCTCGGGCAGCGGTCAGGGCTTGGCCGTCATGAGGCCGCCATGCGGCTGAGTGAGAAGCCCTCTCATTCACGAGAGGGAGGAGTCACCACAAGGTCGAGTACGCGGTACTCGTCAAGACCTCGTGAGGGCCCGGTATGAACGACCCGGCCCTCGCGGAGCACTATTACTCGGTCGGCCAGGCCCAGTACTTCGGGCACTTCGCTGGAGACCAGCAGAACGGCGAGGCCTTCGTCGGCCAGCCGGCGGATCACGGCGTAGAGCTCGGCGCGGGCGCCGACGTCGACACCGCGGGTCGGTTCGTCGAGCAGAAGCACCCGGCAGCCGCGCAGCAGCCAGCGGGCCAGGACGGCCTTCTGCTGATTGCCGCCGGAGAGGGTGCGGACGGGGGTGTCCGGGTTGTCGGGGCGCAGCGAGAGTGCGCGGGTGGCGGCGCGGGCCGCCCGGCGCTCGGCTCCGCGGTCGAGCCAACCGGCCCGGGAGAAGCGGGACATGGAGGAGACCGACACGTTACGGGTGACGGATTCGAGCATCAGCAGGGCCTGCGCCTTGCGTTCCTCGGGGGCGAGTCCGATGCCCGCGGCGACGGCGGCGCGGACGCTGCCGGGGCGCAGCGGCCGCCCGCCGACGAGGACCCGGCCCGCGCTCGGCCTGCGGGCTCCGTAGATCGTCTCCAGGATCTCGGAGCGCCCGGATCCGACGAGTCCGGCGAGCCCGACGATCTCGCCGGGCCGCAGTTCCAGGTCGACGGGGGCGAACTCGCCTTCCCTGGCGAGTCCTTCGACGGTGAGCACGGGGTCCTGCCGGGTGTCCTCCGCGGGAGCCTCGGGGCGCTGCGGGAAGACGTACTCGACATTGCGGCCGGTCATCATGGCAACGATGTCGCGCGTAGGGGTGGACTCGGCGGGCAGCCCGACGGCGACGGCCCGCCCGTCCTTGAGCACGGTCACCCGGTCGCCGATCCGGCGGATCTCCTCCAGGCGGTGGGAGATGTAGACGACGGCGACCCCGTCGGCGGTGAGCCCGGCGACGATACGGAAGAGGTTGGCGACCTCGTCGGGGTCGAGGGCGGCGGACGGCTCGTCCATGACGATGAGCCGTACGTCGTGGGAGAGCGCCCGCGCCATGGAGACGATCTGCTGCTGGGCGGCGGAGAGCGCGCCGACGGGACGGGCCGGGTCGATCTCGGGGTGGCCGAGGCGCTTCAGCAGTGCGGCGGCGGCCGCGCGTCCTTCGCGGGTGCGGACGACGAAGCGGGCGGTGGTGGGTTCGTGGCCGAGGAAGATGTTCTCGGCGACCGAGAGGCCTTCGACCAGGTCGAGTTCCTGGTAGATGGTGGCGATGCCGAGACGCATGGCGGCGATCGGCGACTTGAGCGAGACGGGTGCGCCGCGCCAGGTGATCTCGCCGCCGTCGGGCTGGTGGGCCCCGGCGAGCACCTTGATGAGGGTGGACTTGCCGGCGCCGTTCTGCCCGAGCAGACAGTGGACTTCACCGGCCTGGACCTCCAGGTCCACGCCGTCGAGGGCGCGCACACCGGGGAACGACTTGGTGATGCCGGACATGGTGAGCAGGGGTGGTTCTGATGCCATGACAAATCCCCTCGGCGGGTGCGGGGCCGGTGAGCGGGCAGGGCGCAGTGCTGTTTGGCCCCCCGGCCGAAAGGGGCGGGAGGCGGTTCGGTGGTGCGTACCGGTCGAGGATCAGGCCGGTGAGAACAGGTGGTCGCTGATGAGCCGGGCGGCGCCGATCACTCCGGCGGCCGGTCCCAACTCACCCAGCACGATGGGGAGATTGCCGGTGGCCAGCGGCAGGGACTGCCGGTAGACCTGGGTCCGGACACTGGCGAGGAGCGTGTGGCCGAGGCCGGTCACACCGCCGCCGATCACCACCAGTCCGGGGTTGAAGAAGCTGACGAGTCCGGCGATGACCTGGCCGACCCGGTTGCCGCCCTCGCGGATCAGGTCGAGCGAGGTGGCGTCACCGGCGGCCGCGGCGGCGGCCACATCGGCGGCGGTGAGTTTCCCGGCCGCCTCCAGCCGGGCGGCGAGCTCCTGCGACTGTCCCGCGCGCGCCGCGTCCTCGGCGTCGCGGGCCAGGGCGGCGCCGCTGAAGTGGGCTTCCAGGCAGCCCCGGTTGCCGCAGGCGCAGGCGCGGCCGTCGGGTTCGACCTGGATGTGGCCGATGTCGCCGGCGCTGCCCGTCGTACCGCGGTGGACGTCGCCGCCGACGACGATGCCGCAGCCGATACCGGTACCGATCTTGACGCAGAGGAAGTCGCCCACGGAGCGTGCGACGCCCGCGTGCTGTTCCCCCATCGCCATCAGATTCACGTCGTTGTCGACCATGACGGGGCAGCCCAGTTCCTGGCTGAGTGCCTCGCGGACCGGGAAGCCGTCCCAGCCGGGCATGATCGGGGGTGCGACCGGTACGCCTTCGGGGAAGCGGACCGGTCCGGGTACGCCGATGCCCGCGCCGTCGAAGCCTTCGGCGAGTCCGGAGGCCCGGAGTTTGGCCGCCATGGACAGCACCTGTTCGAAGATCGCGATAGGTCCTTCGCGTACGTCCATGGGGTGGTTGAGGTGGCCCAGAACCTCCAACTCCGCGTTGGTGACCGCCACATCGATCGACGTGGCACCGATGTCGACGCCGAGGAAGCGCAGTGCGGGAGCGAGCCGGATGTTGTGCGAGCGACGCCCGCCGCGGGAGGCGGCGAGTCCGTCGGCCACGACGAGTCCGGTCTCCAGCAGCCGGTCCACCTCGACGGCGAGCTTGGAGCGGGAGAGATCGATCTGATCCCCCAGCTGCGCCCGGGAGTTGGGCCCGCCGTCGCGCAACAGCCGGAGCAGTCGCGCCTGATGCGCATTCGCGGGTCGTGCCGTCATACGTCTCACGCGCCCCTCCCCGCCACATCGGTTTATCCGTCGGGCTTTCGAGGGGAACGTAGCAGCGGTTGCCGGGACTGGGAAGAAGTTGCGCAGGAATCCGCTACAACTTTCTCCACACCGAGGACAAAGCCGTTCGGCCGGTTGGCGGTCGGCGCGGAGGCGTTTCGAGGCCCGCGCCGCGGCCGGGCGGGGAATCAGGAGTGCCGGTACGGGCCGTCCAGGGCCGCCCATTGCAGCAGCATGATGGTCTTGGCGTCGGCGATGACGCCGCTGCGGACCATCGCGAGCGCCTCCGCGAAGGGGAGTTCCACCGTCGCGATGTCCTCACCCTCGGCCGCGATCCCGTACCCCTCGGCGGCGGAGGCCTGCGGACGGTAAGGGGCAGCGAAGAAGTGCAGGCGTTCAGTGACCGATCCGGGGCTCATGTACACCTCGAAGACACGCTCGGGGGTGCCGATGATGTGTCCGGTCTCCTCGGCCGCTTCCCTGCGGATGGCTTCCTCGGGGCTGTCGCCGTCGAGGAGCCCGGCGGCGGTCTCGATCAGCATGCCGTCGGGGTGCCCGTTGACGTAGGCGGGCAGACGGAACTGGCGAGTCAGCAGAACGGTGCGGCGATCGGTGTTGTAGAGCAGAATCGTGGCGCCGTCGCCCCGGTCGTAGGTCTCCCGCTGCTCCCGGCTCCAATGGCCGTCGCTGTGCCGGTAGTCGAAGGTCGTCCGGCGCAGGACGTACCAGTCGCAGGAAAGCACTTCCACGTCTTCGATACGCACCCGCGGGTTGCCGGTCAGGTCGCGGCCGTGCCGGTCCAGGCCGGTACGCCCGCGGCGGTCGGGGGTGTCCAGGCCGGCCGTCACCGGGCGGCCGGGACGTCGTCGATACGGGTGTAGATGTCCAGCCCCTGATCCCGGCCCCGCGAGACCATCCGGTCCGCCCCGTCCGAGGGGCCGCCGATGCGCAGCACCGCGTCGCAGCGCGCCAGCAGCAGTTCGGCGATGGGGTGGAAGATCTCCTGGAATGCCGCGTCGCCCGGGCCGGTGCTTCCCGCGGTGTCCAGCAGGGGAAGGGCCAGAGCCTCGCCGGTGACTGGCAAGTGGCCGGAGCGGAAGAGCAGCAGTGCGGCCTGGTTCATCGCCCGCACATGGGCGTCGAGCTTGGCCGGGTCGTCCCCGGTGCCCGACCGGTAGGGGCCGGCGACCAGGATCATCAGCGGTCGTGGGACAGCGGTCATGATGCACTCCTCAAGGCAGACGGGGTTCAGGCCAAGGCTGTGCTGACGCCCGCATCGCGCAGGGCCGTCAGGGTCAGCGGGCCGTTGGGGTGCGTGGCGTCATCCTGGGCCGCGGCGTCGGTGACGAAGGCGTCCACCGCCCCCAGCGCGGCGACCTGGCTGAACGCGCGCACCCCGAGCTTGGTCGCGTCCGCCACGGCGATCGTGCGCGCCGCCTGCGCAAGGGCGGCCTGTTTGACGGCCGCATCGTCCAGCGAGAACTCCGACCACCCGTATTCGGCGTGCACACCGCCGATGGACAGCACGAAGCAGTCGAAGGCCAGGGCCTCAAGTGTGCGCAGGGCAAGCGGGCCGACCAGCGACTGCTCCCCGGCACGGGACCGGCCGCCGACGACCAGCAGCTCGATGCCGGGCCGGTCCGCCAGGCACACCGCCGCCTGCAGACTGAGCACCGCGACCGTCAGCGGGGCGCGTTCGACCAGGTGCTTCGCGACGTGCACGGTGGTGGTGCCCGCGTCCAGCAGCACGCGCGATCCCGGCTCGATCATCGCGGCCACGGCCGCACCGAGACGGTCCTTCGTCGCGGCCTGCCACGACTCACGGGCCGCGAAGCCCGCTCCTTCCTCACGCGAACGTGTGGCGACGGCGCCGCCGTGCACCCGGCGCACCAGCCCCTGGCGCTCCAGCGCGTCCAGGTCCCTGCGAACGGTCATTTCGGAGACCCCCAGGCGATGGGAGAGCTCCGACACGGAAACCCGGTCGGAGCCCTGCACCAGTCGCAGGGTCAGGTCCAGACGATTGGCGACACCCATAACTTATTTCTAACACATTCATGTTCGTTTGCACATCATGATGTGAGAGATACCGGACTGCCAGACGATCGGGTAGTGCGTTCGGGACAACGAAAAGGCCGGGGCGAGCCGCCCCGGCCTCCACGTGTCAGCCGTCCACTAACCCTGTTCGCGCTGGTGGTACGTCTTGCGCGTGTGCTCCGTGTGCGCCCGCATGATCTCCGTGGCCCGCTGTTCGTCCCGCGAGGAGATCGCCGCGATCAGCGAGCGGTGTTCGATCCAGGACTGGGTGCCGCGCCGGCGGGCCACCGGTGTGTAGTACCAGCGGACCCGGCGGTCGACCTGTCCGGCGAGCTCGGCGAGCACCACATTGCCCGCCAGCTCCATGACCTTGGCATGGAAGGCGGCGTTGGTGGCGATGGCGAGATCCACATCGTCGTCGGCAACGGCCTGCTCGCCCTTGGCGCAGAGCTCTTCGAGGGCGGCAATGCCGGCCGTGCCGGAGTTTGCCGTGGCCAGCCGGGCGGCCTCGGCCTCCAGCAGGGTGCGGACCGAGAGCAGTTGGTCCGCCTCCTCCTCGGTGGGTTTATGGACAAACGCGCCCTGGGCGGGACGCAGATCGACCCAGCCCTCGGTGTTCAGCCGCTGCAAGGCCTCGCGCACCGGCTGCCGGGACACACCGAGGTGCCCCGCCAGCTCACTCTCGACCAGATGCCGGCCGGGGCGGAGCGCACGCGTGGTGATCAGTTCGAGCAGCGCCTCATAGACGCGCTCGCGCAGCGGAGCGGGCCGTTCCAGCTTCGGCACGGCCCCCTGTGGCAGTCCTGTGGACAACATCGCGGTCCCCTCCGGGCGACGAGCAATTGCCTACTGTCTACAGTCTTCAGTCTACCGAGCACAGGGGGTTTGTGAGCTGCTGTCGGTTTGCTGCATTGAGGTGAGTTGTGGTGTGCGGGGGTGAGTTCCGTTGGTGGGTTGGTGGGGGTGGGAACGGAGGTTCTGGGGTCGAATGGGCGACCTTGGCGGCTGTTGCTCGTTGGGCTGGGTGGCGGGTGTCCGACCTGGGTGGGGGTGGTGTGGTGGGTGGTTTGCGGGAGTTGGCTGTGTCCTTTGTGGTGCCCGGGCCTTGCGGGGTGGCGGTCCGGGACCGTCTCAAGCACCTCGTCCAAGACTCACTTACGCACACTGGCTAGGAACGGTCAGGGGCAACGGATCACCTGACCCGCGTACGAGAGGTTTCCGCCGAACCCGAAAAGCAGTGCCGGAGCGCCGCTGTCGACCTCGCCGCGTTCCACCAGTTTCGACAGGGCCATGGGGATCGAAGCGGCGGACGTATTGCCGGAATCCACGACATCCCGGGCGATGACCGCGTTGACCGCACCGATCTTCCTGGCCACCGGTTCGATGATCCGCAGATTGGCCTGATGCAGTACCACCGCGGCGAGATCCTCGGGGGTAACGCCTGCCTTTTCGCACACTTTGCGCGCGATGGGCGGCAGTTGAGTGGTGGCCCAGCGGTAGACGGACTGCCCCTCCTGGGCGAAGCGCGGCGGCGTCCCCTCGATCCGGACCGCGCGGCCCATCTCCGGCACCGAACCCCAGAGCACGGGGCCGATTCCGGGCGCGGCGTCCGCGCCGCGCTGCGGGTCCGCGACCACGACCGCGGCGCCCGCACCGTCGCCGAGCAGGACGCAGGTGGAGCGGTCGGTCCAGTCGGCGATGTCGGCCATTTTGTCGGCGCCGATCACCAGCGCACGGGTCGCGGCGCCCGCCCGGATCGCATGGTCGGCGGTGGCGAGGGCGTGGGTGAAGCCGGAGCAGACCACGTTGATGTCCATGACGGCCGGCGAAGCCATGCCGAGGCGGGCAGCCACGCGCGCGGACATGCTGGGCGAACGGTCGATCGCGGTGGAGGTCGCGACGAGGACCAGATCGATGTCGGCGGGGTCGAGTCCGGCCGTGGCGAGCGCCTTGGCCGCCGCGTGCGCGGCCATCTCGTCCACCGGCTCGTCAGGGCCTCCCACATGGCGGGTCTTGATCCCGACGCGACTGGTGATCCACTCGTCGCTGGTGTCGACCATGGCCGCCAGGTCGTCATTGGTGAGCACCTTGGCGGGCTGATAGTGGCCGAGCGCCACGACACGTGAGCCGGTCATGTAGAGGTTCCCCTCGCTACGTATGGCAGGAACTATCCAGTCTTGGTGGCTACCGCCGGGTAAGGGGGCACGTGATCCCACAGGATTAGCGGCCGAGGCTTGGAGGCTTGACAACACCCTTGACCCTCTTGAACGCATACTGTAGACAATATTCTGTCGACTTGACATCGTCTCCTGTTCCCTCGCTCGGTCCCTTACCGAACGGAGAGCCCCGTGAAAGTCGCAGTTGTCGGCGCCGGTGCGATCGGCGCCTGTGTCGGGGCCGCGCTCCACCGCGCCGGCGCCGAAGTCCATCTCATCGCCCGCGGGCCGCACCACCCTGATCGCCGCTCAGAACGGCATCCCCCGGTGGTACTTCCACGGCCTGTCGGGCCCGCACGCCGGTCGGCGTATCGACAGCGCCGACCCGGCGGGCACGGTCAGCGCCACACTGCCGCCCGAGCGCGCCATCGGGTGTGTCGCGTACGTCACACTCCATGTGCAGGACAATGAGATCGTCAAGGTCACCTCTCCGCACGACAACCCGGCGACCCACGGCAACCTCTGCATCAAGGGCCGCTTCGGCTTCCAACACGTACAGAATCGGGTTTAACCGCCATGGGACGGGTCACCGAGCGCCGCCGCACCATCCGCATCCGGGACGGGGTGGTCTCCACGCGCCCCGACACCCTCGTCGCCGAGGAGCCCTTGGAGATCCGGCTGAACGGCAGACCGCTCGCCATCACGATGCGCACGCCGGGCGACGACTTCGCGCTGGCGGCGGGCTTCCTGGTCAGCGAGGGCGTGATCGGTGACGGCTCCGAGGTGCAGTCGATCGTGTACTGCGCGGGGGCGACGGCGGACGGTGTGAACACGTACAACGTGGTGGATGTGAAGCTCGCGCCCGGCGTGCAGGTCCCCGACATCACACTCGAACGCAACGTCTACACGACCTCCTCCTGCGGGCTGTGCGGCAAGGCGAGCCTCGACGCGGTCCGCACCACCACCCGGCACCCGATCGCCGACACTCCCCCGGTCCGGGTCGAGCCCGCGCTGCTCTCGGCCCTCCCCGACCGGCTCCGCGATTCGCAGCGGGTCTTCGACCGGACCGGGGGCCTGCATGCGGCGGCACTGTTCTCCGAGACGGGTGAACTGCTCGACGTCCGGGAGGACGTCGGTCGGCACAACGCGGTCGACAAGCTCGTCGGCCGGGCCCTGACCGACGACCGGCTGCCGCTGTCCCGGGCGATTCTGCTGGTGTCGGGGCGGGCCTCCTTCGAGCTGGCACAGAAGGCGGTGATGGCCGGGATCCCGGTGCTCGCTGCGGTCTCGGCACCGTCGTCGCTCGCCGTGGATCTGGCGGCGGAGACCGGACTGACCCTGGTCGGATTTCTGCGGGGTCCGTCCATGAACGTGTACGCGGGTGAGCACCGCATCGCCCTGGAGGCGACGGTCAGCCAGGGCTGAGGCGCCCGGCCCGTGACACGGGTCAGGGGTCCGGCCGGCGGGGAGCGCCCCCTGCGCCGGCCGGTCCGGCCCCCGTGGCGTCCGTCATCGGCGCCTTCGGGTTCGGGCGAGCGCCTCAGCTTGAGATTTAACCTCGCCGCTCGAACACGGCAGCCAGTCGGCGTCACGGCTCTGATGTGCGCCCCATATGCACCATTGCGCCCCGCTTTGAGTCGCCCCAACGGGCTTGCTCGCGGGGCGAGAAGAGCTGGTCAGCGCTGTTCGAATCTGGGGGTTAAATCTCAAGCTCAGAGCCTGTCGGGTGACCTCTGATCGGGCGGCCACGCCCTGGCACGCACGCTTCCCGCGTTGCCGAAATGCCCTAGTAGCTCCTTCCCCAAGTTCTCAGCTTCGTTCGAGCAGGGGAGACCCCATCCGAGGGCCTTCCGGCGCCTTGGAATCGCACGCACCAGACCGCGTCCGCTTTCCGATCGAAGGTCATCCGACAGGCTCTCAGCCCACCGAAAGGGGCTCCTCCGCCACCGCACCGCTCGCCGGAATCCCCGGGCGCTCCCGGAGTCCGTCCTGCGGATCCCGCGAGCGCCGCTTCGCGATCACCGCGCACACCATCAGCTGCATCTGGTGGAAGAGCATCAGGGGCAGCACGGCGAGGCTCGCGTGCGCCCCGAAGAGCACGCTGGCCATCGGGAGCCCGGACGCCAGGCTCTTCTTCGAACCGGCGAACTGGATGGCGATCCGGTCCCCTCGGTCGAAGCCGAGCCGCTTCGCCCCGTACCAGGTCAGCGCGAGCATCAGCGCGAGCAGCACCGCTTCGGCGGCGAGCAGCGCACCGAGCCTCGCCGGGGTGACCTGGTGCCAGATGCCGGCGACCACGCCCTCGCTGAACGCCGTATAGACAACCAGCAGGATCGAGCCCCGGTCGACATGGCCGAGGACCTTCTTGTGGCGGGTGAGGAGGCCTCCGATCCAGCGGCGCAGCAGCTGGCCGGCGATGAACGGGAGCAGCAGCTGGACCCCGATCCTCAGCAGCGCGTCGGCCGAGAATCCGCCGCCGCTGTTGCCGAGCAGCGCTGCGGCGAGCAGCGGGGTGAGGAAGATCCCGGCGATCGAGGAGAAGGAGCCCGCGCAGATCGCCGCGGGTACGTTGCCGCGGGCGATCGAGGTGAAGGCGATCGACGACTGGATGGTCGACGGGACGAGGCAGAGGAAGAGGAAGCCGCTGTAGAGCTGCGGGGTCAGGACGTACGGAACCAGCCCCTTGCCCGCCAGTCCCAGCAGCGGGAACGCGACGAACGTGCAGATCAGGACGGTGAGGTGGAGCCGCCAGTGCCTGAGGCCGTCGAGCGCCTCGGCGGTCGAGAGGCGGGCGCCGTACAGGAAGAAGAGGAGGGCGACCGCTCCGGTCGACGCACCGTCGGCGACCTCCGCGGCGGTCCCCGATGCGGGCAGCAGCGCCGCGAGCGCGACCGTGCCGATCAGCGCCAGGATGTGCGGGTCGATCGGCAGCCAGGACGGCAGCTTGATGGTGCGGCGGCTCATGTGCTCCACGTGTCTCTCGTTCAGGTCGTGCCCTCTCCATCCTGCTCTTGATCACCGCGATCGGGAATCCGGCATACCACTCTCACTGTCATCATGTTTCGCGATAGCCTGGGCGCTATGTACGATCCTGCACAGCTCCGTACCTTTCTTGCCGTCGCCCAGACGCTGAGCTTCACCCAGGCCGCCCGCCGGCTGGGCGTGCGGCAGTCCACGGTGAGTCAGCATGTGCGGCGGCTGGAGGACGCGACGGGGCGCCAGCTGTTCACGCGAGACACGCACCGGGTCGATCTCACCGTGGACGGTGAGGCGATGCTCGGCTTCGCGCGGACGATCCTGCAGGCCCATGAGCGGGCCGCGGCGTTCTTCACCGGAACGCGGCTGCGCGGGCGGCGACCGGCTGATCCGTGGCGTCGGCGGGATCAACGCGATCAGCGGCCGCGGCGGCGCATGACCGCACGCGTGCGCGGGGAGAATGGGCAGCAGGTACGGAACACCCCTGACCGTCATGACGGGAGTGGCCGAGGCGTACAGATCCGGTGGAGATTCCGGCGCGAGCTACTTACTCCACCGTCAGAAGCGCGCCCGAGCCTTGCCCATCTGGCCGGATATCTGTGGCTGACCTGTGCAGATGGCACGCTTTCCGGTCGTTCCGGACCCTCCCGCCGAGCCACCCGGTGGGGTAGCGTCACGGCGCTGTGCGGAGCGCCACAAGGAGCAGGTCATTGCGCGAGTTCACTGTCCCCCCCATGGCGGTCGCGCCCCAGGTAGGCGGGCTGGCCGATGCCGTCTTCGACTATGCGGAGGAGGATCCGCACCGGGTCACGCTGGGCCGGAAGGACGCGGACGGACACTGGCGTGATGTCACCGCGGCGACGTTCCGCGACGAGGTGCTCGCGCTCGCCAAGGGGCTGATCGCCCACGGTGTCCGGTTCGGCGACCGGGTCGCCCTGATGGCGCGTACCCGTTACGAGTGGACGCTCTTCGACTTCGCGCTGTGGACGGTCGGCGCCCAGTCCGTGCCGGTCTATCCGACGTCCTCCGCCGAGCAGGTCTTCTGGATGCTGCACGACGCCGAGGTGTCCGCGATCATGGTCGAGCACGAGGACCATGCGATGACGATCGCCTCGGTGATCGACCGGCTGCCCCAGCTGAAGCGACTCTGGCAGCTGGACTCGGACGCGGTGACCGAGCTGGTCGAGGCGGGCGTGCGTGTCGAGGACGAGGTGGTGCACCGGCACCGGCGGGCGGTGACGCCCGATTCGGTGGCGACCGTCATCTACACGTCCGGGACCACGGGCCGCCCCAAGGGCTGCGTGATCACCCATGCCAACTTCATGTTCGAGACGGACACGATGGCGTCGCGCTGGAAGTCGGTCTTCCACTCCAAGCCGGGCGACGAGGCCGCCACGCTCCTCTTCCTGCCGCTGGCGCACGTCTTCGGCCGGATGGTCGAGATCGCGGCGGTCCGCGGGCGGGTGAAGCTGGGCCATCAGCCGGAGCTGTCGGCGAAGGCGCTCATGCCGGACCTGGTGTCGTTCCGGCCGACATTCATCCTGGCGGTTCCGTACATCTTCGAGAAGGTCCTCAACGGCGCCCGGCGCAAGGCCGAGGCGGAGGACAGGATCGGGCCCTTCGACAAGGCCGTGGACGTAGCGGTGAAGTACGCGGAGGCGATGGAGCACCGAGCGTTCGGGACCGGCCCCGGCCCTTCCGCGGGGCTGCGGATGCAGCACCAGTTCTTCGACAAGGTCGTGTACAAGAAGGTCCGCGACGCGATGGGCGGCCGGATCCGGCACGCCATGTCGGGCGGTTCGGGGATGGACCGGCGGCTCGGTCTGTTCTTCGAGGGCGCGGGCGTCACGGTGTACGAGGGGTACGGACTGACCGAGTCCACGGCGGCGGCCACCGCCAATCCGCCGGAGCGCACCCGGTACGGCACGGTCGGTCAGCCGATCCCCGGCACCACCGTGCACATCGCCGACGACGGCGAGGTGTGGGTGCACGGCGCCAATGTCTTCGGCGGCTATCTGGGCAACCCGAAAGCCACCGCCGCGGTGCTGCACGACGGCTGGCTGGCCACCGGCGACCTGGGTGCGCTCGACGAGGACGGCTATCTGACGATCACCGGGCGGAAGAAGGAGATCCTGGTGACATCGGGCGGCAAGAGCGTGTCGCCGGCCGGTCTGGAGGAGCGGGTGCGGGCCCATCCGCTGGTGGCGCAGTGCATCGTGGTCGGCAACGACCGGCCGTACATCGCGGCGCTGGTGACCGTGGACCAGGAGTCCGTGGACCACTGGCTCACCATGCAGGGGCGGCCGCCGATGAACGCGGCGGACCTGGTACGGGACCCGGATCTGGAGATGGAGGTCAGGCGGGCGGTGGTCGCCGCCAACACGGCGGTGTCGCAGGCCGAGTCGATCCGTACCTTCCGGATCCTTGCGCATCAGTTCACCGAGGAGCACGGTCTGCTGACCCCGTCGCTGAAGCTGAAGCGGAAGGCGATCGAGACGGCGTACGCGGTCGAGGTGGACGCGCTGTACCGCTGAGGCAGGCCCGCGCCGCCCCGCCGGAGGTGAACAGGCGGTGACGGCCTTGTTGTCCGTCGATGCGCCCCAGCTCAGGTCGACGCTGTTGGCGGTGAGGCCGGATGCGGAGACGAAGGGGTGCTGAACGGCCGGTCGGAAGGGAATGCATGGCGCCTCCTGATCGTTGAGCATGGGAATACCAACCGACGACGTAAAGGATCGACCGCTCGTGAGCCAGGTCCCCTCCCTCACCCTCAACAACGGCGTCGAGATGCCGCAGCTCGGTTTCGGTGTCTGGCAGGTGCCCGACGACGAGGCCGCGAAGGCGGTCGCGAAGGCCATCGAGTCCGGGTACCGGAGCATCGACACCGCCGCGATCTACGGGAACGAGGAGGGCACCGGCAAGGCCGTCGCCGCCTCCGGTGTCCCCCGCGAGGAGCTCTTCGTCACCACCAAGCTGTGGAACCGCGACCAGGGCTACGAGTCGACGATGCGCGCCTTCGACGCCTCGCTGGACAAGCTGGGCCTCGACTACGTCGACCTGTACCTGATCCACTGGCCGGTGCCTGCCAAGGACGCGTACATCGACACGTACAAGGCGTTCGAGAAGATCTACGCCGACGGTCGCGCGAAGGCCATCGGTGTCTCCAACTTCCTTCCGGAGCACCTGGAGCGCCTGCTCGGCGAGACCTCCGTGGTCCCGGTGATCAACCAGATCGAGCTGCACCCGCAGCTCCAGCAGGCCGAGTCGCGCGCCTTCCACGCGCGGCACGGCATCGCCACCGAGGCCTGGTCCCCGCTGGGTCAGGGCAAGGGCCTCCTGGAGGTCCCGACGGTCGTCGCGATCGCCCGGAAGCACGGCCGCACGCCCGCGCAGGCGGTGCTCCGCTGGCACCTCCAGACGGGCAACGTGGTGATCCCGAAGTCCGTGACACCGTCGCGGATCGCGGAGAACATCGATGTGTTCGGCTTCGAGCTGGACGCCGACGACCTGGCCGCGTTCGCCGCGCTGGACGAGGGCAAGCGCCTCGGCCCGAACCCGGGCGAGTTCAACCTGGGTGCCTGAGCCCAGCCGTGGCACGACCGAATCACGCACGACCGCCGTCCGGGTCCCCCGCCGGACGGCGGTCTGTATGCGGGTGAACCGGAGGAGACACCATCATGAGCGCGGACACGGCACCCGTTGTCGCACCGGGTCTGTACCGGCTGCGCAATGTGGGCAGCGGACTGCTGCTGGAGGTTGACGGCTCCGCCAAGGGCAGCGGCGCCAACGTGCAGCAGGGCGCGGACAAGCAGGACGGGGCGGGCGGGCGGCACTGGCAGCTCTCCCCCGTGCACGAGGGTGCCGCGCTGTACCACCTGACCAATGCGCACAGCGGCAAGCGGCTGGATGTCGCGCAGGCCTCCACGGAGAACGGAGCCAACGTCCAGCAGTGGAAGGCCAACAACTACGGCGCCCAGGAGTGGCTGATCGAACAGCACCTGGATGCGCCGGGCACCGTGACGCTGGTCAGTTTCATCAGCGGACTCGTCCTGGAAGTGGCCGACGGCTCCACGGCGGACGGCGCCAATGTGCGGCAATGGGAGGACACCGACTCCCCCGGCCAGTGGTGGCAGTTGGAGCCGGTGCCGGGCACCTTTTAGGCGCGTCGGGCCAGGTGGACCGTGCGCGCCGTCAGCAGGAAGACGTCGGGGCGGTAGTGCAGTCCGGCCGGGTCCTCGGGGTCCAGCAGCCGGTCGAGTGTGGCGAGGTCGTCGGCGGCGAGTTCCCCGGCGAACATCTCGCGGCGGCGGGCGAATTCGGCGATGACATGGTCGCGCGCCTGGCCGGAGACGGGTGCGGGCAGGTCGAGCAGGAAACTGCGGGTGCCCTGCGGGGCCAGCCCCACCGCGGTGAACAGGGCGCTCCAGTCCTCGATCTCCTGCTTGGCGTCCGGGAGCGCCGCCCGCATCTCCTCGAACCACTCCGCGGTGATCGCGTCGAGCCTGGCCTCCAGGCCGGGCCGGCCGATGCCGATGTCGCGCGGAAGCTGACGGGGCGGCAGCCCGCCCTCGACGAGGGCGACGGTCCCGCCGGGGCGCAGCAGTCCGGCGAAGCCGGCGAGGACGGCGCGCTGGTCTCCCATGTGATGCAGGGCGTTGCCCGCCCAGATCAGGTCCGCCTCTCCCAACTTGGCCAGCTCGTCAGGGAGTTCGGCGTGCAGGGTACGGACGCGATCGCCGAGTCCGAGGCGTTGGGCGCGGGCCCGGGTGCGCTCCAGGAGCGCCGGAGTGCCGTCCACGGCGACGACTTCGGCCTCGGGGAACTCCTCGGCGAGCAGGCAGGAGATCACGCCCGGTCCGCTGCCGATGTCGAGGACCCTGCGTACCTGCGGGGCGGTGGGCAGTCCGGCGATCCAGTGGGCCGCCGCCGCGTACTGGGGGCTGCTGAGCTCGCCGTTCCGCTCCAGCAGCGGGCCCATGACGTCCCAGTCGAGGTCGGTGGTGTCGTGGTGGTGGCTGTGCCCGGTACGGTCGTGCCGGCCGTGGGTGCTGTCGTGATGAGGGCCGTGATCGGCGTGCTTCGTCATGCGGACAAGCCTCGCCGGGCCTCAGGCAGGTGGCGAACTTTGTTGCCGGTTCGGCAAGCCGCGGCCTCTCCGGTACTCCTGGGGGCTGACGCCGCGGCCGCGTTTGAAGGCGGTATCGGTGACGGAGCCTCAGAATGCGGCGGATCTTGAGGAGTTCGGCATGCCGGGGTCCGAAGCGGGCTTCCTGGCCGAGCTGTTCACGACACTGCTGGACGGTCACAACGCGAGGACGACGGACGGGGTGGAGCGCGTGCTGGGACGGGCTCCGAAGGACTTCGGCGCGTTCGCGCGGGAGGCTGCGGACGACGGGGCCTGGACGGTGACGTAAGGAGGTCATCTGTCGGACCCTCCTGGGGCCTCTCGTTCGGATCATGCCGGGTTCACGGGGTTCGGCATGCACATCTGCGGCGTTGTCCTCAGTCGCCGACGCTCCGCGGCGGGCCGCTCCCTGATCCAGCGCGATGCGCCATCGGTGCACCACCGGTACGCCGCATGGCCCGGAGACCCCCTCCCACCTGCGATGCAGCCTCGGACAAACCCCCAACCCCGCCGGACTTCAGCCCCTGCGCCGGAACGCCAGCAGCCGGTACTCCGGCTCGGGGCGCGGCCGGTCCGGCTCGGGCAGCGCCAGGAGCGCCGCCGCCAGCTCGTCGGCTGCCGCCCCCGGCAGCTCCAGACGCGAGACGAAGTAGCCCGCACGCACGCCACGCGCCGCACTCTGCGGTGTCCACCCCTGCCCGTGTCCGAGGAATCGGTTCTCCCCGACCACATCGAGCCCGGCCTCCGCCCCGTACGCGACGACCAGTTCCTCGGGGTCGGACGGGCTCGGGCGCAGGTACGGGGCGAACAGGTCGTCGATGTCGCTGCCCACGTCGTGCGCCGCGTCCTTGTCGACCGTGGTGACGAACACGCCGCCGGACCGCAGCACCCGTGCCGCCTCGGACACCACCGCCCGCACGTCACCCGCCCCCCGCAGCAGATGCAGCAGCCAGACGGTGCCCACGGCGTCGACCGCGGCGGCGGGCAGCGGCAGCCGCCGTGCGTCGGCCAGCGCCACGGCGCCGATCCGCTGCCGCGCGAACCGCGCCATGCCGTACGAGGCATCGGTGCCCAGCACCCGCAGTGCGGGCCGGGCCAGCGCCATCCGTTCGGTGACCAGTCCCGTACCGCAGCCGATGTCCAGCAGCGTGCGGGCGGACTCCGGGACCAGCCCGAGCAGAGCGCGGGCCGCCGCCTCGGCCCGGGGCACGCCGCCGCGCGTCGCGTCGTATGCAGCTGCCTCAGCGTTGTAATCCAGCATGAGGGCGACTGTAGGACAACCACCCGGCATCGCCGGACAGAAAAGGCAGGGCCGTATTGCCGTCTCGCCGGGGGCACACAACGTGCGCCCATGGAACCGGAGTTACGCCGCCTGCGGACCGTACGTGCCCTCGCCGGCACCGGAAGGCTCTCCGAGGCGGCCGCTGCGTCGGGGCCGGCCCGGCCCGCCCTGAGCGCCCGATGATGTGGTCCGCCGCGGCGCCCGGCGAATGCGGCGCCTCCGTTCGGGGTGGCTAGGTGCGGTCCGGCGCGGCGCCCCGACGAGCGCGGCGCCCCCGCTCCGTCACGCCGCGCCGTGCCCCGCGGCGATCGCCTCCACGCGCGCGGCAAGTTCCAGGTCGTTCTCGGTGACCACCCCGCCCGCATCGTGCGTGTTCACCGACAGGGAGACGGTGTTGTAGCCGAGCGTCAGATCGGAGTGGTGGTTCAGCTCCTCCTGGATCTGCGCGACATGGATGGTGAGTCCGGCGGCGGCGAAGTGCGAGCGGAACCGGTATCTGCGGGTGATTCGGTCCCCCTCCAGCGCCCAGCCGGGCAGCTCGCGCAGCCGGTCCTCGATCTCTTTCTGCGACAGCGGTTCGGCGGGCATGGTGCGACTCCCTCACAAGGTCGGTTGTCGATGGGCCGTGCCGGTGACGTTACGGTCTCCGTATGACAACTGTCGCGCTTGACACGGGGGTAGGGCCACTGCTGCGCAGTTGGCGGGAGCGGCGCCGACTGAGTCAGCTGGAGCTGGCACTGCGCGCGGACTCCTCGGCCCGCCACATCTCCTTCATCGAGACGGGCCGTTCCCGCCCCAGCGAGGAGATGGTCCTCCGGCTGGCCGAGCATCTCGATGTGCCGGTCAGGGAACGCAATGCCCTGCTGGTGGTGGCCGGTTATGCGCCTCGTTACGCGGAGACCGCGCTCGACGATCCCGCGATGGGTGCGCTGCGCGAGGGCATGGAGCAGCTGTTGCAGGGATACGACCCGTATCCGGCGCTCGTCGTCGACGGGACGTATAACGTGGTGGCCGCCAATCGGGGTATCGCCATGCTGCTGGAGGGGGTGGCCGAGCACCTGCTCGCACCTCCGCTCAACGCCATGCGGCTCACCCTCCACCCGGAGGGTCTGGCTCCGCGGATCCGTAATCTGCGGGAGTGGCGGGCCGACCTGCTGGCGCAGATGGAACGTCAGATCGCGCTGGCCCGTTCGGCGGAGCTGCGTGAGCTGTACGAGGAGGTCGCCTCCTATCCCGTACCGGAGAGCGCCGACGGGCAGGACGAGCCGGCGGGACCACTGTCGGCACTGTCGTTCGCGCTGCCGATGGTGATCGAGCACGACGGGCGGGTGCTCTCGTTCGTCTCCTCCATCGCGACGTTCAATACGCCGATGGATGTGACGGTGGCCGAATTGGCGATCGAGACGTTTCTGCCCGCCGATCAGGAGACCGCCGCGTATCTGAGGTCGCTCCCGTTCTGACAGTCCGCGTCCGGTGTGTCACCCCTTGGCGAGGGGGCGGGTCCACGGTGCGTCGGTTCGCGCCAGGACGGTGGCCGCCGCACTCGCCGCGGCCAGGATCGCGACGGCGAGCAGCAGCGGCAGCGTCGGGTGTCCGTGCAGGACCGCGGTGGCTCCGGCCACGGCGCCGAGCAGCATCGCGCAGGCCGAGGTCACCCGGCGCCCGGCCTTGTTGCCGGCGCCTCCGGTGAGGTGGCTGTCGGCGGCGATGGTGCGGGTCAGCACGGTGGTGGTGAGGTCGGGGACGGCGAGCGCGCGGGCGGCGGTGTTCTGCACGCCGAGGCCGAGCGCGAGCAGCACGATGAGGGTGAAGCGGACCCCACCGGCGTACGGACTGCCGGACACCTGGGTGACGATCACGGCGGCTGCGACGAACACCGTCTCGGCGAGGAGCGCGTACTGCAGGTTCCTGCCCCGGTGGGTGCGGGTGCGGTGCACGACCAGGCCACCGAGCAGCGCCCCGGCGGCGAACGCGGCGAGCGCCACGAGCGACGCGGCGAGCGAGAAGCCGGGGGCTCCGGCGAACGCGAACCCGGAGAAGACCACATTGCCGGTCATGTTCGCGACGAAGACCCGGCCGAGTTGGAGATAGCTGACGGCGTCCACCAGCCCGGTGACGACGGTCAGGGCGAGCATCAGCGGGGGCAGCGGCCCGTGCCGGTCCGTCATGTCCGGTACGAGGGTGGCCCATGCCTCACGCAGCATGACGCGCATGGGCACGCTCCAATCACCGGGACGGAATCAGGATTGTGCCGTGACCGGGGTGCGGAACACAGGACCGCCGCGACGTGTGCCGCCCCCGCCCCGGTGGGCGGGGGCGGCACACGCTGCGGGAGCGCGAAGCGGTTACACGCGCGCCCCGTTGTCGAGCGGGTCCCGGCGTTTCGTCCCCGCGCCGGACGTGCGCCCGGGGGCCCGCTTGCGGGCGGGCGGCGGGGCCTTGCTGCTCTTCTCCAGGGTGAGTGCGACCGGTACGGCGGTCATGACCGAGGAGTACGTGCCGACGCAGATACCGATGAGCAGGGCGAGCGCGAAGTCCGCGAGGGAGTCGCCGCCCAGCACGGCGAGAGCGGCCAGGATGAAGAGGGCGCCCATGCCGGTGTTGACGGTTCTGGGAACGGTCTGCAGGACGGCGCGGTTGGCGACGGTCGCCACGGGTACGCGGCGCGCCTTCGCCCACAGTTCGCGGACTCGGTCGAAGACGACCACCGAGTCGTTGACGGAGTAGCCGATGACGGTGAGGAGTGCGGCCAGGAAGATGCCGTCGACGGTGCGGCCGAGCCAGGCGAACGCGCCGACCAGAATGATGACGTCGTGGACGAGCGCGGCGACCGATGCCAGGGCGAACGTCCAGCGGAACCGGACCGCCAGATAAGCGAGTTGCACGAGGACGGCGATGGCGAGCGCGATCAGCGCGTTGCGCCGCAGTTCGTCGCCGAGGCTGGGGCCGATGAGTTCGTCGCGGACCTTGGTGGTGTGGCCGCCCTCCTCGGCAAGGGCGGCACGCAGGGCGTGCTCCTCGTCGTTGCTGAGGTCCCCGGTCCGTACGGAGAGGTCGCCCGCGCCCGCCGTGGTGACCTCGGCGTCGCCGAACCCCGCGCCGGCCAGGGCAGTGCGGGCGGTCTCCACGTCGACGGGCCGGCTGGTGGAGTACTCGACGAGCCGGCCGCCGGTGAACTCCACGCCCAGATTGACACCCCGTACGACGATGCCGAGGACCGCGACGGCGATCAGCGCCGTGGAGATCAGCAGCCAGCGGCGGGGGGACCGGAACAGCTGCGGATCACGGCGGGCCAGCCAGGTCCGTACACGGCCGGGGCGGGCGATGCCGTTGACGTTCCGGTAGTCGCTGACGAACCGCGAGCGGGACGCGATCTCGGTGAGGGCGCGAGCGATGACGAGCGCCGAGAACATCGAAGCGAGAACACCGATGGCGAGCGTGACTCCGAAGCCCTTGACCGGTCCCGAGCCGAGGAAGAAGAGCAGACCGGCCGCGATCAGGGTGGTCACGTTGGAGTCGGCGACCGCGCTCCAGGCGTTACGGAATCCGGCGGTCATCGCGGAGCGCAGGGAGCGGCCGGGATGTTCCGCGTACTCCTCCCTGGCGCGTTCGAAGACCAGCACGTTCGCGTCGACCGCCATCCCGATGGCGAGGACGAATCCGGCGAGTCCGGGGAGGGTGAGGGTGACGCCGAGAGCGACCAGTGCGGCGTACGAGATGACTCCGTACGCGGCCAGGGCCATCGCGGCGAGGGCGCCGAAGAGCCGGTAGACGAACGTGATGAAGAGGGCGGTGGCGGCGGCGCCGATGAGGGCGGCCTGTGCGCTGGCGTCGATGGCGGCGGCGCCGAGCGTCGGACCGACGGTCCGCTGTTCGACGATCTCGATGGGAACGGGCAGCGCGCCGCCCTTGATGAGCAGCGCGAGATCGCGGGCCTCGTCGGCGCCGAAGGAGCCGGTGATCTGTGTGGAGCCGGACGGAAGGCCGACATTGCAGCCGACGGACGGGGCGACCTGGGGCGAGGAGATCACCTGGTCGTCGAGGACGATCGCGACCCGGCGCCGATCGTCCTGAACGGGATGACAGGCGGCTTCGCCGGTCAGCCGGGTCCAGTCCCGGCCCGCGCCCTTGTGGAAGTCGAGGGCAACGGTCCAGCCGGCGCCCTGCTGGGCGTCGAAGGAGGCCCCGGCGTCCTTGACGCCCGCGCCGGTGAGCCGGGCCGGGCCGAGGGCGAGAGGGCGGCCCTCCTCGTCGGGCAGCGTCAGCCCGGCGGCCTTCCCGTTCTCCTGTTCCGTGCCGGGACCCTGGACGGCGTGGAAGCTGAGCTGGGCGGTCCTGCCGATGACTTCGGCGGCCTTGCGCGGGTCCTGGACGTCGGGCAGTTCGACGATGATCCGGTCCTCTCCGGACCGGGTCAGGGTCGGCTCGGCGACGCCGAGCGAGTCGATGCGCTGGCGGAGCACCTCAAGGGTTCGGTCGGTGCTCTCCCGGTCCGCCTTCGTGGTGGCGGAGTCCTTGGCCTGGAGCACCAACCTGGTGCCGCCCTGAAGATCGAGGCCGAGTCTGGGTGACATGGTCAGCGTGATGAGCACGGAGACGAGCAGCACGGCCGCAGCCAGAACCGCTCGCACCGTGGTGGCGCGAGTCATGGAAATCCTCCGAGAGGGACGCCGGCCGCACTCGCCTCGGCGAGGACGCGGCGTCAGGTCTGTCGAGCAGAACGGTGGCCGGGGGAACGGTCCGTCCTCGGAGGGCCGCGTACGCCGGGGAGCGCCACGCGGAGGGGGTCGGCTGCGAAGGAGGGGGTGTCCGGGGCCCGTTGCCGAGCCGGAAGCGGTACGAGGATGCCGGGCGCCCCCGGCAGCAGGGCGCCGCCGGGGCCGGGCGGCGGGAGCTGGTGCTGGATGCGGATGTGGTCGGTGGCGACCCAGGGGCGGGGAACGGCCGGGAGAACTGTGCGGTCGTGGCCGGTCGCCGTGGCCGTGCGGGTCCGCCGGGTGTCGTGCGGGTGGCCGGGGCGGGCGGTCCGGTCGGTGTGCTGGGCGGACGGCGGAACGACGGCCGTGTGCGCGGCGGCGGGCGACGGACCGGACAGGGAGCGTGGCGGGGTTACGGCTCCGGCGGCCGCGACGGCCGCGGACGCGCCGCCGACGACGGTGAGCACGACGAGAAGGAACACGACCAGGGCCTGACGGGCCGCTGTCGCGTGCCCTCGGCGCGCCGTACGGTGTGCCGGGCTGTCCGGTCGCCCTCTCGGAGGTGTGTTCCCCGGGGGCGTCCCCGGGAAGGTGGTCACCTCGCCGGGCCGGGCAGCGCCGGTGCCGCGGCAGCGTGCCGGAGCGCGGAGCTGAGGATCAGCCCCGCGCCGCGGACCACCGTGGTGGCCGGGTCGTCGGCGAGCCGCACCGGAACCCCGAGGCGGACCGCGATCCGGTTGGTGATGTCGGGGCGCAGGGCACCGCCTCCGGCGAGCAACGGTCCCTTGCGCAGGGCTCCGAGGACCGCGCCGTGCCGGTCCTGCTGCCACATCTCCATGATCATGTCCAGTGCGGTGCGGACGACGGCGGTGGGCGGCTCGGCGGGTCCGAGGTCGCTGAGTCCGGTCTCGGCCTGGCGGGCGTCCCGGACCATTCCGTCGACCAGGAGGGTGACCTCGGTCAGCTCGGCGCCGATGTCGACGACGAGCAGCGGGCCGCCGTCCTGCGGCCCGGCGTATGCGGCGGCGGCCCTGGCGCTGTTCAGCACGATGACGCTCGTCGGCCCGAGTGCGGCGAGGAGCTCCCGCGCCTCGGCGCGGTGTTCGGGCCCGGCGAGGACCGGGTGGCTGAGGACGATCAGGGTCTCGCTGCGGTCGGCGCCCAGTGCCGTGTCGGCGATGCGGCTGAGCATCCGGCCGCAGGACTCGGGGTCGACGATGCGCCCGCGCCGTACCGGACGGCCGTGACCGCGCCCACCCTCGGGATCGTCGGTGGACTCGGCGTCGGTGACGATGCCGAGTCCGGGGATCCAGGCGCGGGTGCGGGAACTGCCGAGGTCGAGGGCGAGTCCGCGGGTGACACCGCGGTAGCCGTTGCGGACGGACCGGCCGTGTCGCCGTCCGTCGTGCGGAGAATGCATCGTCCCTCATCCCCCGGCCTGCCGCAGCAGCCGTTCACACACTCGTCGGCTCGCCGATAGCGAGGCATGACCGAGCCCTCACTATGCAATAAGAAGGCAAAGAAAGCCACTCTCAGGCAAAATCCAAGGGCTCGGCGCGCCCGCCCGTCCACCCTCGCGGACGGCGCCCGCGTGTGAGCCCCTCACACCTCCGACGGCAGGAACTCGGCGATCAGTTCGGCGAACTCGTCCGGTGCGGCGATCCGCACGCCGAGGTCCTCCGCCTTGGTGCGCTTGGACCCGGCCTTCTCTCCGGCGACGAGCAGCGTGGTGCGCTTGGAGACGCTGGACGAGGACTTCCCGCCGGCCCGCTCGATCAGCTCGTTCATCTGGTTCCGGGAGAGCTTCTCCAGCGCCCCGGTCATGGCCCCGGTGACGACCACGGTCATTCCGTCCAGCGGCCGTTCGGCCGCCGTCTCGCCGTCCGCGTCGGCGGCAGCCGCGCCCGTGCCCTCCCCGCCCGGCTCCGGCGGCGGCGTCGCGCCGGGCTCGACCATGGTGACCCGGGCGGCGACCAGCTTCTCGATCAGCGGGGCGAGCTCGACCAGCTCCGCGACCACCCCGGCGGCCTTCTCCTTGCCGATGCCGTCGACCTGCTGGAGCGTGTCGACGTCGGCGGCGCGGATCCGGTCCATGCTGGCGAAGTAGCGGGCGATCCGCCGCGACATGGAACGCCCCGTGCCCCGTACGCCCAGGGCGCAGAAGACCCGGGAGAGCGGGCGGGTACGCGCCGTCTCGATGGCGGCCAGGAGGTTGTCGGTGCTCGTCTCGCCCATCCGCTCCAGGCCGAGCAGCTGCTCGCGTTCGAGCGTGAAGAGATCGGCGAAGTCGGTGACCAGCCCGGCATCGACGAGCTGGACGACGCGGGTCGCGCCGAGGCCCTCGATGTCGAGCTGGTCGCGGCCCGCCGCATACGAGATGGAGGCGACGAGGCGGCAGTCGCGGCCCCGGACACAGCGCCAGCGCTGCTCGCTCGTGTCGATCTCGGAACCGCACTGCGGACATGTCTCGGGGAAGACGATGGGCTGCTCGTCGCCGGTCCGCAGATGGGCGACCGGGGCCTCGATGCGGGGGATGATGTCGCCGGCCTTGTAGACCATCACCCGGTCGCCCAGGCGCAGATCGCGGCGGGTGATGTCGGCGGGGTTGTGCAGCGTGGCGTAACTGACAGTCGATCCGTCGATCTCGACGGGTTCCAGCACGGCGCGCGGGGCGATAATGCCGGTCCTGCCGACGTTCCACTCGACGCCGAGGAGCCGGGTGACCTTTTCGACGGCCGGGAGCTTGTACGCGATGGCCCAGCGCGGCGCCCGGGTGCCCGAACCGGCCTCGCGCTGGTCGGCCGCGAGATCGGCCTTGATCACGATGCCGTCGATGCCGAACGGCAACGAGGCGCGCAGCGCGGCGATTTCCTCGACCCGGGCCTGCACCTCCTCGACCGTGGTGACGGTGCGCGGCGCCACGTCCGTGCCGGCCGCGGTGTGCACGCCGAGCCCGGCGACGTACCTGAGGACTTCGCTGTGCGGGAGTCCGGCCAGCGTGTCGGTCAGCTTGCCGGACTCGGGCAGCGGCAGGGCGCCGTACGCGAAGAACGTCATCTCGACCGTGTAGGGGCGGTCCTTGGCGCGGAGGGTGCCCGCGGCGCCGTTCCTCGGGTTGGCGAAGGGGTCGCCGCCGTGCTCGGTGCGGGCCGTGTTGGCCTGTTCGAACTGCTCGTTCGTCATCAGGATCTCGCCGCGGACCTCTATCGTCACCGGCTCGCCGAGCTGCTCCGGGAGCCCGACGACGGTGCCGACCGCATGCGACACGTCCTCGCCCGCCGTGCCGTCGCCCCGGGTGATCAGGCGCTCCAGGCGGCCCGACCGGTAGCGGGCGGCGACCGCGAGCCCGTCGAGCTTGGGCTCCACGCTCCACGCGGCGACCGGTCTGCCGATCCGGCGCTCCAGGGACGCCGTCCAGGTGGCGAACTGCTCGGCGGAGAACACGTTGTCCAGGGAGAGCATCGGCACCGTGTGCGGTACGTCCCCGCCCGCGGCGCCGCCGGCCACCTTGCCGGTCGGCGAGGCGGCCAGCACGTCCTGCGGGTGCTCCTCCTCATATGCGGCGATCCCGCGCACCAGCCGGTCGTACGCGTCGTCGTCGAGCGTGCTCTCGCCCGCGGCGTAGTACGCGGCGGCGGCCGCCGACGCTTCTTCGACCGCGGCGGCGTAGGAGGCGGCATCGGCGAGCACAACAGCTGAGTTCGTCATGGACCCCATCCTGCCGTCCACCACTGACAATGCTCCTCAGAGCCTGTCGGGTGACCTCTGATCGGGCGGCCACGCCCTGGCACGCACGCTTCCCGCGTTGCCGAAATGCCCTAGTAGCTCCTTCCCCAAGCTCTCAGCTTCGTTCGAACAGGGGAGACCCCATCCGAAGACCTTCCGGCGCCTTGGAATCGCACACACCAGACCGCGTCCGCTTTCCGATCGAAGGTCACCCGACAGGCTCTCAGCCGGCCTGCGCCGCCGTCCCGTCCGCCCCGCCGGAATCATCGGCGTCGTCCGAAGTCAGCGGTACCTGCGGTCCGGAACACTCCCGCAGCCAGCGCCGCAGCACCTCGTGCACCTGCTCGGCCCCCACCAGCTCCGCACCGTCCGCACCCGGCCCCGCCGATATGAGGGAGGTCACCGGCTCCGACATGGTGGGCGAGTGGAGCAGGAACGGCCGGGACTGCTCACCTCCCAGCCCGCCGTGGGAGCCGATCTGTTCCTCGAAGGCGTGCACACAGCCCGTGGTGGGGTCGTACATCGAGTTGACCATCACATCGGCGACATGCGGGAAGGTGTCGGTGCGCCGCACCGCGTCCGCCGCGCCCGGGCCGAACGGCTCCAGCAGGCCTTCCCCGTCCGCCAGTTCCGACACCGGTGTCTGTGCGCCGCCACGCCCCAGCACCACCGATCCGTGCAGCTCGCTGCGGACCAGCAGGAAGCCGATGCCGGGGTGGTTGGCGAGGGTGCTCAGCAGCGCGGGATGGCGGCGGTCGAGCTGTTCGCGGGTCGCGCGCCCGTCGATGCCGGGGAAGGAGATCAGGCCGAGATTGCCGGAGGCGAGGACGACCGGGTCGGACGGGGTCGCGGCGAGTTCCGCCTCGCCTTCCTCGACGGGCCGGTGCAGGGCGATCCGTACCGCGTCCCGCGCCTCCGAGCCGCTCTTCGTACGCTGCGCCCGCCGGGGCACGGGCAGCCCGCAGCCCGCCCGCACCAGGTCCTTGAGTGTCAGCCCGTACGCCCCGGCGAAGGTCTCCCCCGGGCTCTGTCCGTGGTCGGAGAGCAGCACGATCCGGTAGCGGCGAGGGGTGTGTCCGGCGACCTTGACGATCAGGGCGAGGGAACGGTCCAGGCGCGCGAGGACCTTGTCCGCGTCGCGGCTGTGGGGCCCGGAGTGGTGCGCCACTTCGTCGTACGCGACGAGGTCGGCGTAGACGGCGGTGCGTCCGGCGAACATGTCCCCGATGAGCGCCGCGACCACCACGTCACGCTCGACGACGGTCGCGAAGGCACGGATGAAGGGGTAGAGCCCGCCGCGCTTGATCCGGGGTGCGTCCTTCCGGATCCGCGCCCGGGTCGACTGGCCGATCTCCCGGCCGACCTCGGCGACGAACGACAGGGCGGTACGGACGGCGTTGGCCGGGTCGGAGAAGTACGCGAAGTAGCCGGCCCGGGAGCGGCGCCCCTTGCCCCGCCGGGCAGCCATTGACAGGACGAGGGCGAGCTGGTCGGCGCCGCCGCTGAAGAGGTTTCCGCGGCTGGCGCCGTCGAGGGTGAGCAGCCCGCCGTCACGGGTGCGCACGATGGCGCGGCGCTGCAGTTCGAGGGCGCTCGCGGGTCTGCTGGAGACCATGACGTCGCCGGTCTCCTTCTCGTACCAGCGGAAGGCGGGGATGTCGAAGTTGCTGCCGTGCAGGATGCCCAGCTGGCTGGCTCCGGTCTGGCTGGACCAGTCGGTGCGCCACGGGGTGAGCCGGTGGCCCGACCCATCGGCGAGCCAGTGCGCGACGGTGGGCATCAGACCGCCCGCGGCGGCCCGCGCGAGGACGTCGTGGCCGACGCCGTCGAGCTGGATGAAGACCGTGCCCGGCGGTCCGCTGCGGCCGCCGTCCGCGCCGCTGCGACGGCGGCGCCGGTCGGCGAGGCGGGAGAGCCTGCGTCGGTAGGCGTTGTCGTCGCGGACGGCGAGTGCGGTGGAGGTCGCGGAGGCGACGGCGGACATCACGGCGGCGACGACGACCGCGGTCTCCGGGTTGGCGGCGCCGCGCCCGTCCGGTATGAGCCGCAGGGCGACGAGCAGCAGCGAGCCGTTGAGGAAGAAGACCAGCATCCCGAGGACGAGGGCGGGCACGATGAGCAGCGCCCGCACGAGGACCGGCCAGACCAGCGCGGAGAGCAGACCGAACGCGCCGGCGCCCCAGGCAGCGGTGAACGCGATCTTGGTGAAGCTGTCGCCGTTGTCCGACTGGAGCTGGAAGTCGGGCAGAATCCCGGCGAGCACCAGCATGGTGAGGGTCGAGACGGCCCACACCACGATCACTCGCATCAGGGCGCTGCCGGCCGTACGCCATCGCCCGTTACCCACGCCGTTCCCACCTCACACGTCCGGGCCCTGCCGTTCCGGACCCGGCCCCAGCCTTTCACAGCAGGTTCGCACGGCACGGAGCCCGGGACGGGCGGCGGTCAGCAGCCGTCGTATCCGGCGGTCGGCATGGAGAGCCTGCGGTGCACGCTCGCCTTCGTACGGGAGCTGTACGACGGCTCGTCGAAACCGGCGAACTCCAGGCGTACGCCTCGCCGCTCGCACTCCGCGGCGAACTCCGGCACCGAGGTGAGTGCCCGGGCGAGCACCCGGTCGTTGGCCGCCACGAAGAGTTCGACGTCGCCGTCGTCGACATCCGCCCACAGAGCGTGGTGGTCGGGGCGCAGCCCGTAGAACCGCAACTGCCGCGTGACGACATAGCCCTTGTCCGCGGCCCAGCGGGCGCACATGGCGTGCTGGCTGCGCGTGTCCACGAGGAACGGGTCGCTGTCGAGCTCCTCCAGCGGCGTGAGACTGGCGATGGCCGCCACCCGTACGTCCTCCATGGGCGTTCCCCCCGTGCTAGGCGTACAAGCGACCTTACCCCTCCGACTCCCGTACAAAAAGGCGCATGTCAGGACGGGCGGAGTACGTGCCGGCACACACATGCGTCCCCGGCGCCGGGCGGGACCCGGGGCGGGGGCGCATGGTGCGCCGGCCGACCGCGATCCGGCGTCGACGGGGGCGCCGGCGGAGGTCTGGCCGGCGATCCACGCAGCGGGGGCGCTGGGGCTGACGGACTGAGGGCGCCTCTTCGGTTCAGCGGCCGGACGCATCCGCCCCCACCCGCTCCGGCACTACGCTCAAGGGACTGGAACAGAGAGCCACGACGGACGGGAGACAGACGGTGCCGGTGGAAGTCACCTGGTGGGGTCATGCCACCTGCACCATCGAGGACTCCGGAGTCCGTGTCCTGACCGACCCTCTCTTCGTACGCCGCTTCGCGCATCTGCGCCGTCGCCGGGGTGCGCTCCCGGGCCCCGAGGCCACCGTCGCGGACGTCGTCCTCGTCTCCCATCTGCACTCCGACCACCTGCATCTGCCGTCGCTGGCCCGTCTCGCCCCCGGCACCCGGCTGATCGTGCCGGTGGGCGCCGTCCGTTCCGTACCGGGACTGCGGACACTGCGCCTCGTGCGCGAACTGCGGATCACCGAGGTGGCGGCGGGGGACGAGGTGCGCGTCGGTGAGCTTCTGGTACGGGCCGTCCCCGCGCAGCACGACGGCCGGCGGCTCCCGGTGGGCCCGCACCGCTCCCCCGCCCTGGGCTATGTCGTCGAGGGCGAGGCCCGCACGTACTTCGCCGGGGACACCGGGCTGTTCGACGGAATGGCAGAGGCGGTCGGCCCGGTGGATGTGGCGCTGCTGCCGGTCGGCGGCTGGGGCCCGTATCTCGGCCACAGTCATCTGGACGCGGGCCGGGCCGCACAGGCGCTGGCCCGGCTGGCGCCGCGCTCGGCCGTGCCGGTGCACTACGGCACGTACTGGCCGATCGGGATGGACGGGGTCCGGCCGCACGAGTTCCACTCACCGGGTGACGAGTTCGTCCGGCAGGCGGCGCTGCTGGCGCCGGACGTTGCGGTGCACCGGCTGACCCACGGCGAGCATGTGCGGCCGGAGGCCGCCAGGTGATCCCGGAGGTCGTGGGGCAGCTGCCCCCTGAGTCGACGCAGCAGGCCGTCGGCTATCCGTCCCTGTTCCTGCTGGTGGCGCTGGGTGCACTGGTGCCCGTGGTGCCGACGGGGGCGCTGGTGAGTTCGGCGGCCGTGGTGGCGTTCCACCAGACGGACCCGTTCGCGCTCCTGGTGGTGTTCGGGGTGGCGTCGTCGGCGGCGTTCCTCGGGGACATCTGTCTGTACTGGCTGGGGCAGCGCGGGGTGCGGTCGAAGAACGGCTCGAAGTGGCTGCGGGCGATCACTGACCGGGCGGCGCCGGAGCGGCTTGCGCAGGCGCAGCAGAAGCTGGACGAGCACGGCGCGGTGGTGCTGGTGCTGTCGCGGCTGGTGCCGGCCGGGCGGATTCCGGTGATGCTGGCGTGTCTGCTGGGGCGCATGCCGCTGCGGAGGTTCGCGCGTGGGGACATACCGGCCTGTCTGGCGTGGGCGGCGACGTATCAGCTGATCGGCATTCTGGGCGGTTCGCTGTTCCCGGAGCCGTGGCAGGGCGTGGTCGCGGCGGTCGGTCTGACGCTGCTGATCAGTGGTTCTCCCGCGGTGTGGCGCAGGATGCGGGCCCGGTTCAGCCACTGATGCCCCGGGGCGCCCGGGGGGTGTGCGGGGTGCGGTGCGTCCGCGGGGTGCGGGGTGTCTGCGGGGCATGGGTCCCGTCCAGCAGCCGGGAGCCACCGATCGGCAGGTCCCACAGGTGTTCGCGCGGATGTCCGGCACGCTGCCAGGCGGTACGGAGCCGGGTGAGCGGTTCGAGTACGGGCTCCGCGGAGAGCAGGAACGTCGCCCAGTGCATCGGCGCCATCGCGCGGGCGCCGAGATCCTCGTACGCCTGCACGGCCTCTTCCGGGTCGGTGTGCACGTCGCCGAGCCACCAGCGCGGTTCGTACGCCCCGATCGGCAGCAGGGCCAGATCGATCCCGGGGTGGCGGCGGCCGATCTCCGTGAACCAGTGCCCGTAGCCGCTGTCCCCGGCGAAGTAGACCCGCGGCCCGTCGCCGCTATCGATGGCGTTGACGACCCAGCCGCCCCACAGGGAGCGGCAGGTGTCGGTGAGGGTCCGCTTGGACCAGTGGTGGGAGGGCACGAAGTCGAAACGGACTCCGCGCAGCACCGCCGACTCCCACCAGTCGAGCTCGGTGACGAAGGAGAAGCCGCGGCGACGGCACCACTGGCCGAGCCCGGCGGGGACGAACAGCGGGGTGTCGCGCGGCAGCCTGCGCAGGGTGGGGGCGTCGAGATGGTCGTAGTGGTTGTGGCTGATGACGACCGCGTCGACGGGCGGCAGGTCCTCCCAGCGGACACCGACGGGCGTGATCCTGGCGGGTGTGCCGAGGACGCGGCGGGACCAGACGGGGTCGGTGAGGATGGTCAGCCCGCCTGTGCGGATGATCCAGCTGGCATGCCCGGCCCAGGTGACGGAGGTCGTGCCCGCGTCGGTGGCGGGCAGCGGTTCGGGGGCGTACGGCAGCCGGTGGATGCCGCGCAGCCCCTCCGCGTTGGGCCGCATGGCGCGCTCACGGGCCAGCCTGGGCATGCCCCTGACACCCGGGAGCGGGGCGGTGAGCCGGTCGGCGAAGCCGGCGGGCCAGACCCGCACCTCACCGAGGGGGCGCGGCGAGACGATCTCGCCGAGGGGGGCCGAAGGCGCGGCCCCGGCATCGGAGCGCTCGGTCTGTTCCGTCATCGAAGGACTCCCGTCCCGGAAGGCGTCGTCGGTACGTCAGCGCTCACGTATGCCAGTGCGTCGTCGGCACATCGGCGCGTACGTCATCGGAGTTCGGTTCCTCATCGGAGTTCGTCGAGGGCTGCTCCGAAAATGCTCAGCGCTCGGGCGACATGCGGCAATTTCAGGGGCTCCACCGCAGTGAGCGACTCCATCTGCTCCTCCGGGGTTGATCCGAGCAGCGGTCCGGTGCCCAGCCGCACCCGCAGCGCGCCCAGTTCGTCCCCGAAGCGGTGGCCGCCGGGAGTGGGCGCGCCGAGGCGTTCGGTGAGGTACTCCTCCAGTTCCAGGGAGTCCGTGACGCCGCGGGTGGCCAGCCGGGCCCGGAGCGGCCCCAGGTCGGCGTAGAGATGGCGGCCCGCCTGCGGAGGCCGGGCCAGCGCACCCGAGGCGAGCACCGCCCGGTGGGCCGCGGCGGCGACCTGCGCCTGCAGCGCGGCGGCCCGGCGGACCCGGGCTGTGACGGCCTCCGGTTCGGTCAGCGCATGGGCGGCCGCGGCGGCGACCGGGCCCGCGACGAGGGCGCCCAGGGCGGTGAGGATGTCGAGGGTACGGGCGTGCCGCACCGCCGCCCGTTCGGTGTGCGGGAATCTGGCGACCGCGACCGGCCAGGCGGACGGGGTCAGCGCCCCGGCAAGATCACAGACGACGGTGACGTCGTCGGGGCACATCTCGGCGGGGCTGAGCAGGACCGTGTCGTGGGGGCGGTGGAGGGTGTCGCGCCAGGTCTCGTCGCTGACGATGTGCATCCCCTCGGCGACGGCTGCCTCGCACGCCTCGCGGACGAGTTCCGGTGGGGCGACGGTGGCGGTCGGGTCGTCGACGACGGAGATCAGCAGCAGCCGGGGCCGGCCGCCTTCGGCACGCACCCTTCGCACGGTCTCCAGCAGTGCGTACGGGTCGGGCACGCCACCGCACTCGGCCGGGGTCGGCACATGGTAGGCGGGCCTGCCGAGCAGCCGGGCCTGCGGGATCCAGGTGGCGGGACAGGGGCGCGGCGTGAGGACATCACCTCCGTGCGCGGCGATCAGGGCGAGCAGCAGTGGCGAGGCGCCGGGGGCGGCGGCGATGCACTCCGGTCCGCCACGCAGCCCGCGCCGGGTCCAGTAGGCGGCGGCTGCCTCGCGCAGGGGTTCGCCACCACCGGTCGGTTCGGGCTCGCTGCGCCCGGCTGCCGCGGCGAGCACACGGGCCAGCTCGGGCAGCACGGGCAGCCCCGGATCGGGGGCGGGCGGCCCGTAGCGTACGGGCCCCCGATCCTCCCGAGGGGTCCACGGGGCACGCCCGGCATCCCCTCCCGGCCCGGCCTGCTCGGTCCGCTCCCGCGCCATCCCGGGTCTCCTTCGCTGCCGCTCTGTCACCCTGTCCGGCTCCGGCTCGCCCTGCCTTGTGCCGTCTCGCTCTCAAGGCCCTTTATACGGAGATTTGAGCGACACCGCCCGGCAGATTCGCCCGTGCGCCGACCCGGGGTCACGGCCGGACCGTCCGAGCAGGGGCCGTACCGATGCGCTAGTGCCGCGAGCGGGTGCGCCGGGGGCGGCTGGCCCTCGATCTGCTCGCCCGGCACGGAGCCGGCGGGAACATGTCCCCGCTCGGCTCCCGGCTGCCGGGAGCACTGCGCCGTTTCGCGGGCGAGTAGCCAGGAACGGGGCGATTCCTTCGGGGATCGCCCCCATCCGCTTCAGCCCGCGAAGGCAGTCCCCGGCATCCCCTGTCCCGCATCCGGCAGCACCAGCAGCGAACCGGACAGCGGATGCGGGAAGGCGATCCCCGTCCGGGCCGTGGAGATATACAGGTCGCGCAGGTCCGCACCGCCGAACGCGCAGGCGGTCGGGCGCCGTACCGGCAGTTCGACGGTCCGGTCCAGTGCGCCGTCCGCCGTGTAGCGGCGCAGCGCGGCGCCGTCCCAGAGGGCGACCCAGACGCCTCCCTCGGCATCGACCGTCAGCCCGTCCGGGAAGCCCGACCCCTCCTCGACGGTGGCGAACGTCCGCCGGTTCACGGCGTGTTCGCCGTCGAAGTCGAAGACGTCGATCCGGCGCGTCGGGGTGTCGATGTAGTACATGAGCCGCCCGTCGGGGCTCCATCCGGTGCCGTTGCTGCACGCCACCAGAGGCAGCACCGGGGTGACCGTGCCGTCGGGCGCGACGCGGGTGAGGCTGCCGCCGGTGGTGCGCGGCAGCTGGAGCCTGCGGGTGACCTCGGGCGCGGAGAGTGTTCCGTCCCCATGGAGGAAGAGTTCGAGTACGTCCAGGGTCCGTGTCACCGCAGGGACGAGTCGCCCCATGCTCGTGCACCCACCTCTCATGTTCGATACTCCGACCAGTGGCCGGAATCGCGAACACACGCTAATCACAGCGCACTTGCCACGGCAATGCCGTCGACCCGGTCCAATACCCTGCCGGTACGCCGATGTGACCCGTTTACCGCCTCTTCGTCACACCCGCCGGCCGAGGAGTGCGAGCAGCTGGGTCTGCGGGTCGGCGTCCTCCTCGGTCCTGACGGCCGGGGCGAACAGACCGGTCTGCGAAAGCCCCTTCGCATACGGTCCGACCTCGCGCCGCGTGAACGCGACCAGATCCTCCGGCAGCCGCTCGCCGGCACCGATCGCCCGGGCCAGGTCCCAGGAGTGCACCACCGCGTCGCTCACCATCTGCGCACAGTACGCGTCAGCGGCGGTGTCCCCGTACGACAGGTTCACGGTCCGCCTGAACGCCCCCGGTGCCGCGAACGCCTCGCGCGCCCCTGCCGCCGCACGGTCCCAGACGGCAACGGGGTCGTCGCCCAGCACATCACCGTCGTAGGCGTCACCGACCTCGGCGACCGTACGCCCTTCCGTGACCAGCGGCGGGACCCACAGTTGCTCGGACGTGAGATGGGCGACCAGATCGCGGACGGACCACTCGGTGCACGGCGTCGGCGCGGACCACTGGTCGTCGCGCACGGCGTGCACCCGGTCCGTGAAGAGCTGGAGCGCCTCGGAGTGGCGGTCGAGCAGGTCGCGGCCGGAAGAGGAGTGAGATGACATGTGACCACTGTCTCCGTACGGGGAGCCGCGCGCGAGCGCGCCTGCTGCTTCGCCCCGGCCGAAAGGGGTATCCGCACTCACATGTCGTCACCGAGCAACGCATTCTCCGCCCCCTCACCCACCGGACTCCGCACCTGGCTGCACCGGCGCGATCTCGCCGTCTTCCGGAGCGTGGCCGGCCGGCACTGGCCGGGCGCCGGCCGCGTACTGCCACGGCTCAGCCGCAGCGCCGATCACGGGCTGCTGTGGTTCAGCGCCGCGGCGGGCATGGCGGCCCTCGGCAGCAGCGCCCGGGCCCGGCGCGCCGCGCTCCGCGGGGTGGCCTCGCTGGCCGTGGCCTCGGCCGCGATCAACACCGTGGGGAAGGGCGTGGTGCGCAGGGAGCGGCCGGTACTGGACGCCGTTCCGGTGATACGTCGGCTCACCCGCCAGCCGTTCACCACCTCCTTCCCGTCCGGGCATGCCGCGTCGGCGGCGGCTTTCGCGACGGGTGTCGCCCTCGAATCGAAGGGCTGGGGCGCGGCGGTCGCCCCGCTTGCGCTGGCCGTCGCCGCCTCCCGCGTCTATACGGGGGTCCACTATCCGAGTGATGTGCTGGCCGGTGCCGCACTCGGCACAGGAGCCGCGTTCGCGCTGCGCGGTGTCGTGCCGACGCGTGGACAGCTGCCCGCGCCGGGCAGACCGCCCGCCCACGCGCCCGCCCTGCCGGGCGGCCGGGGCCTGGTGGTCGTCGTCAATGAGGAGTCCGGCTCGGCGACGGCCACGGCCTCGCTGGTACGGGACACGCTGCCGCTCGCCGAGGTGGTGGAATGCGCGCCCGGCGAGCTCGCCGACGAGCTGGAGAAGGCAGCCGGACAGGGCCGTGCGCTCGGGATCTGCGGGGGCGACGGCACGGTCAACAGCGCCGCCGCGGTCGCCGCCGCGCGCGGTGTGCCGCTCGCGGTGTTTCCCGGCGGGACCCTCAACCACTTCGCCTACGACCTGGGTATCGAGACGGTGGACGACGTGTGCACCGCGCTGATCGCGGGCGATGCGGTACGGGTGGACCTGGGCCGCTTCCGGCCGGGCCCGGACGGGCCGGGCGGTGCACCCGGCTATTTCCTCAACGCTTTCAGTCTGGGCGCCTATCCGGAGCTGGTACGGACCCGCGAGCGCTGGGCGCCGCGCATCGGTGGCTGGCCCGCAGGCGTCGTGGCGGCGCTCCACGTGCTGCGCGGCGAACGCCCACTGGAGGCCGAACTTCAGGGCAAGCGGCAGCCGTTGTGGCTGCTGTTCGTGGGCAACGGCCTGTTCCGGCGGGTGGGCTCGGCGCCGGGCCGGCGCCACAACCTCGCGGACGGACTGCTGGACGTCCGGGTGGTGCACGGCGGCCGCACGCCCGGCCTTCGTCTCCTCGCGGCTGCGGTCGCGGGCCCCTTGACCCGCTCCCCCGTTCATGCGGCGGTACGGCGTCGCCAGGTACGGATCGCCGGCCTGACCCCGGGAACGCCTTACGCATACGACGGCGAAGTGGCGCACAGTCAACGGGAGTTGGTGATCGACAAGTTGCCGGAGGCGCTGACCGCCTACTGCCCGATGCCTGTGTGAGCCCTTGGTGGTGAGTCCAGATATCAAGACGCCTATCTCACTATCCGACATCTCAGCGTACGGTTGGCGCATCGCTCAGCGCTTCGCATCACGCTCCGAGAGAGGACGCACAGCCATGCCGAAGGAGACCGCCGTCTACACCCACGGCCACCACGAATCGGTACTGCGCTCGCACCGCTGGCGCACTGCCGCCAACTCCGCGGCCTATCTGATCGGCGAACTCCGGCCCGGCATGGCGGTGCTGGACGTCGGCTGCGGTCCCGGCACCATCACCGCGGATCTGGCGGCACTGGTCGCTCCCGGCAGGGTGACCGCCGTCGACACCGCCCGCAAGATCCTGGACCAGGCCGCCGAGGTCGCCGACGAACGCGGCCTGGACAACGTCGAGTTCACCACCGCCGATGTGCACTCCCTGGACTTCCCCGACGACTCCTTCGATGTCGTGCACGCCCACCAGGTGCTGCAGCACGTGGGCGACCCGGTGCAGGCACTGCGCGAGATGCGGCGGGTCTGCCGTCCCGGCGGCATCGTCGCGGCCCGCGACAGCGACTACGCGGCGATGACCTGGTACCCGGACATGCCCGTCATGGACGCGTGGCAGGAGCTGTACGGACGAGTGGCCCGCGCCAACGGCGGCGAGCCGGACGCGGGCCGGCGACTGCTCTCCTGGGCCCGGCAGGCCGGCTTCACCGACATCACCCCGTCTGCCGCCGCCTGGTGTTATGCCACGCCGGAGAACCGCGCCTGGTGGAGCGGACTGTGGGCGGACCGCACGGTCGGCTCGGTGTACGCGAAGCTGGCCGTGGACGGCGGCCACGCGACCGCCGAGCAGCTGACCGACATCGCGGCGGCCTGGCGCGCCTGGGGCGAGCAGGTCGACGCATGGTTCATGGTCCCGCACGGCGAGGTGCTCTGCCGCGCCTGATACCGCCGAGGACTGGCAGGTGGAATCGATCACATCGGTCCGACCCTCCAACTACCCTGTCCCGCATGGAAATTCTGGGAACCACGCTGCGTATCTGCGTCGATGACCTGGAGGCCGCGGTGGCCTTCTACGAGGACCTCACGGCCAGTTCGGCGCTGCGCTTCGAGCGCGGCGGGGTCTCGGTCGCCGCGATCAGCTGCTTTCTGCTGATGAGCGGCCCCGAGTCGGAGCTTGAGATCCTGCGCAAGGTGACGGCGACGATCGCGGTGAAGAATGTCGACGACGCCCACGAGGCCCTCGTCCGGGTCGGCGCCCGGATCGTCGCGGGCCCGGTGCCGACTCCGGTCGGCCGGAACCTGATCGCCGTCCATCCGGACGGCTCGGTCTTCGAGTACGTCGACCGGAACCTGCCCGTCTGACCCGGCAGGTTCCGGTCACGGCGCCCCCTATTGCGACTCCGTGCCCACGTGCGTCAGCACCTCGTCCGCCAGTTCGCGCGTGGGCCGCTCGCCGTCCAGGAGCACCGTCCCGGCCCGCAGCGTGTCGACCGCGGCCACGCACTGCGCGATCTGCGCCTTGCCCCACCGCCGGGCGGCCTCGTCGCGTACGGGGTCGTCCGGGGCGACGACCCGGGCATCGAGCCGTTGCTCCAGGACATCGGCGGGCACCTCGAGGAAGAAGTGATGAACCCTCACTCCAGCTGATTCCAGGGCTCCGAAGATCTCGTCCGCGTACTGCGGATCGACGACGGTCATCGGGGCCAGGACGGGCCGCCCGTACTCCTCGACCAGCCCGATGCCCATCAAGGCCACCTGCCTTCGCCACAGCGGCAGATGCTGGAAGTTGCCCCTCGGGACCTCCACGATGTCCCGCAGGACGTAACCGATCTGCTCGGGATCGTAGACGAGGGCCTCGGGCCACCGCCGGTGCAGTTCGGCCACCAGTGTGGTCTTGCCGCTGCCGAACGCCCCGTTCACCCAGACGATCACGCGCCGCTCCTCTCCTCGGTACGCCCGGTCAACTCTTCGGGCGCATCCGGTAGTTGTACACATCGGGCAGCGGGTCGTCGGTGAGCGCGGACCACACCTCGTCCAGGATCTCCGCCCCCTCCCGCAGGTCCGCGACCTCGAAGCCCTCGTCGAAGACGGCACGGGCGGCAGCGCGATCGCCCTCGGCCAGCAGAAGTCGGGCCTCCAGCAGGCGGAACCGGCCGCGCTGCTGGATCGCCGGGCGCAGCCCGGTCCAGACCGTCCGCGCGTCCTCGGTCCGCCCGGCCGCCAACAGCGCCTCGATCGCCTCGCGGCCGAGAGCGGTGGTGGCTGCCGTCCAGGCATCGCCGTCGTCCCGGCGCTCCGCGCACAGGTCACCGAACGCCTCGGTGTAGAGGTCGGCGGCCCGGTCGCGCTGGCCGCCGTCCTGGGCGGCTACGGCCAGGCAGCGCAGCAGCGGCCAGCGGGACGGAGCGAGGGCGAGACCGCGTTCCCAGCTGCGGACCGCCTGGGCGCGGTCGCCGGCGTGCCACTGGGCGACGCCGAGGTGGTACTCGGTGAGGGGTTCGGCGGCTGCCGTCTCCAGCATGTCGCGCCAGTGCGTGGAGACCAGCGACGGTCCTGGTGGCGCCACGCGGCGTGGTTCGGGGAAGCCGCCCCGGTCGAGCAGGTGCAGCCAGGGCGCCTGCTGCTCGCCCAGGGTGGACTCGGCGAACGGCGTGCCGGGGAGCTTGTATCCGGAGCGCCGGACTTCGAGGGCGCCCCAGCCGGAGCCGGTGGCGAGGGACTCGCCGGGCTCTGTGTCGGCGTACGGGCGCCAGGCCGCGTACGCGGCATCGACGTCGGCCCGCGGCAGCGCTTCGGCCAGTCGTTGTTCGGTCTCGGCGCGGGCCGCGGTCCAGTCGTCGCCGTGCACGACCCGGGGGTCCACGGACAGCGGACCGTAGGACTCCAGCCAGCTGAACTCGGCGCCGGGTTCGAGCGGGATGTGCTCCAGCTGGGTGCGGGCCAGTCCGGCCTGGATCTCCGCGTAGCCGACGGTGCCGGGTTCGGTGAGCCACTGCTGCCAGCGGCGTCCGCCTGGCCCGTTGCCCCAGACGAAGAGCTTGCGGCCGCGCAGCAGGTCGGTGGAGGTCTGGACGAGGCCCTGGCCCTCGGCGTCGAGGGAGGCGATCCAGCGGCGGGCGCCGTCGGGCACTTCGTAGAAGTAGTCGGCGGGGAAGTCGCTGAGCAGCGGGTACGTACGGTCGACGGAACCGGTCTCCGGGACGGAGACCCGGGTCAGTGTCCGTTCGTAGCCGAAGTGCCAGGCCTCGTCGGCAGGGGCCAGGACCCGGGTGCGTTCGCCTTCCGGGACGGCGATGTTGGACCACCAGTAGACGGGCGCGGTGTGCTCGTGCGGGTTGCGTATCCGTACGCCGACATGGAGGAAGTCGGAGTCCTCCGGCAGCCACAGATCCACCTGGAACGGGAGGTCGCGCAGCCGCTCCCACTCCCAGAGCCGGACCATCTCCCCGCCGTCGGGGGCAGGGACACGGGCGGCATGCACCGGGGCGCAGGACAGCGTGGTGTGACCCGTGGCGCCGATGTTCCACTCGATGCCGCCGGAGAACCAGGCGCCGTTGAGCGCGAAGTCGGCGGGCTGCAGGACGGGGTTGGTGTAGAGCAGTTCGCGGCCGGTCGGCTTGTGGTGGAGGGAGTGGATCCGGCCGCCGAGCCCGGGCAGGACGGTGGCCCGCAGCCGGTCGTTCTCGATGATGATCGCGTCCAGGCCGGTGGGCGTGCGCTCGCGCCCGTACCCGTCGAGGATGCGGACCGGCAGGACGGTGCCCAGCGGCTCGTAGCCGATCTGCCGTGCCATGTCACGCGGCAGTCCTGCGCGGGCCCGGTCGTCGACGACATGCATCTCGTCGAGCGGCCGCAGCGCCGGCAGCGGGTTCTCCGGGCCCAGCGGTGCGGCGGGCAGAGTCAGTACGGCACGTCGTACGGTCGTGGCCAAGGCAACCTCGCTCCCTCGCGCGGGCCGCCGCAGGTCCGGGCGCCCCCCGATGACCATGGAACACGCTGGAAGCCGCCCCGACCAGGGGCGCAGCCGTCAGACTTCGGCAAAAGCCGCCACCAGCAGGTCGGCGAGCAGTGCTCCGGCGGTGCCGTCGGGGTCGAGATCGGGGCCGGCCGGCTTGTAGCAGCCGGGGACGGTGCCGGGAGCGGGCGGCCGCAGCCCGAGGTTGGACGGGGCGTCGACGACGGCAATATTCCGCATGCCGCTCGTCCTCGCCGCCGTAGCCTTGCTCCTCAACGACTCATGCGATGAAGGCGGCAGGACACGATGAGTACCCAGCACACCTACCGAGTGATCGTCCGCGGCACCTTTGACGGCCTCACGGACGAGGCGCGCGCCCGACTGCTGGCCGAGGTCGAGCAGCACGGCCTGGCGGCGATGCAGTTCACCGAGGAGGGTTCACTCACCTACGACGCGGTGCTCAAGCACTTCAGCTCCCGGTACGTGGTCGTGTCGGACGCCGAGGACGGCGAGGAGATGGCGTCGGCGATCGCCGAGGACCGGGCGGCGACAGCGCTGAAGGAGTACGGCTACGGCTTCGGCCAACTGCGCTCCACCGCCACGGACATGGACACCATGAAGATCAATTACAAGGGGCGGCGCGCGGCGGGCTCGGTGTGACGCGGCATCGAGAGCCGCCGAACGGGCTCTGATCCGGAATTGCACGTCTTCCGCCTCTGTCACGGGCTTTCCTGCTCGCGCACCGGATCGTCCCACGTCGCGCGCATACGCCACGGAGCCGGCCGGGATCAGCCGTGCCTCACGGCCTGTGGAGGTCCTGGCTGAGGAAACAGTGGGCTGCGATGCGACTGGTGGGAAACCCGAACCGGACGTCCGTGAGCAGGCCGACGATGCCGTGACGCCGCCCCCAATTGCCGGCCGGTCCAAAGCGGAATGAGGCCGCCACAGATCGGTTGCGTGCACCGCATCGCCCTTGGCCCAGTCCACAAGATCCACGCCGAGAACGCCGGGGACGAACAGTTCGAGGTACCCGTCGAAGCTGCCTGGCCCGAACTGATCCACGACCTCCTTGCAGTCGCTCGGCAGGGGCGTGCCCAGGGCGGCCTCGGGGATTCCTGACGAGGGGCGCCGCCGCTCGGGCGGCGCCCCTCCGGGTCAGCCCACGGGCAGGGTCAGGGCAGCGGTGTGGAGCTTGCCGCCGGTCTGGAACTGCAGGAACAGCCGCCAGTTGCCCGAGGTGGGCAGTTCGGCGTGGAAGGCCAGGTCGGGGCCACCGTGGTCACCGTTCACCTTGGTGGTCGGGTGAAGGTGGGCGAATGCGGCGTCGCCCTCGTGGAAGGCCGTCAGGTGGGCGTAGGTGTCCAGGTAGGGCTGCAGATCGGTGACCGGCTCGCCGTCCTTGGACACGGTGACGGTCAGCGGGTGCGCCATACCGGCCATCGGCTCGCCCTTGACGGTGACGGTGTACCCGTCGGCCTCCGCGCTGCCGGCCCCTGCGGGCAGCGGGGTCTTCGTGGTTGCCCCGGGGACGGTGACGGTGCGGCTCAGGACGAAGTCCTTGCCCTTCCCGGCGCCGGTGTCCGGGGTGAAGGAGGCGAACATGCGCCAGGAGCCGGGGGCGAGGGAGGTGAGGCCGGCGGTCCAGGTGCCGTCGGCGGCCATGACCGGGTGGATGTGCTGGAAGCCGGTCAGGTCCGAGCGGATGGCGTAGAAGTGCATCCGCTTGGTCTGGTCGACGGCGAAGTCGGTGACCGGCTTGCCGTCCGGGCCATTGACCGTGAACCGGTACGCGGCCCGCTTGCCGGAAGGCAGGGTCGCGTCGTGGGGGGTGAGGCGGTAGCCGTCCTTGTTGTCGGACAGGCCGTTGCCGGCGGCCATGTGGTCCATGCCGGGCATGTCACTCATCGAAGGCGACGCGCTGTGCGAAGAGGAAACCGAGGCATTCGCGCCGTGGTCCATGCCGGGCATGGACGAGGAGTCGCTGGAGGAGCCGCACGCGGCCAGGGTCAGCGCGAGGGCCACTGCGGTGCCGGCCGCCGCGACGGCGCGGCGACGCATGGTGAAACGGGAAGAGGCGAACATGAGAGCGAGTCTTTCCGGGTGGGCGCACCACGCCGGTGGCGCGCGGGAAGGGCAGGACACGGGACCGGCCCGGTCAGTGACCGGGGTTCGGCGCGGTGCCTGTCACGTCCGCGCGACGCACACCTGGATGAGGAGATCTCGCCCGCCGGCCGGCGGCCCGCGCCGCCGTGTCCAGCCGGTGGCCGCCCGCAAACCCGCCGGGAACCATACGGCCGGCAGTGCGACAGCGGCGTACAGGCCGGCCGTCGGCAGCGGGTTCCGCTCGTGTGCGGGGGTCGAGACGCACTGCACCCCGCGCATCCCCGAACCGTCACCGGCCCGGGCGGCCTGAGCACTCTGTGCGGTGGTCGGCAGCGCCGCTGAGGTCATCGTCGGAGCGGCGTGGCCGTCGTGCATGGGCACGGTGACAGAGGGCATCGCACCGTGGCAGCCCTCGGCGGCTGCGGCCGGCGCGCCGTGCATGAGGAACAGACCGAGCAGGACGGCACCGACCGCGATGAGCCGGGCGCTGCCCCGCTCGCTCGGTTGTCCGATGCTCACTGCCGCTCCTTTCCTCCGCGTTGCTGCGCGCCTGTAGCCGCCGACCCGTACGACAATACCCCGGCCGGGTACCTGGGGTATCTCAGCCCGTCGGATGCGGGCGATGAGTGCGTACCGTTCGTCGTCGACCGGCCCGCCCCACATGATGCCGAGGTCAGGTGGCCCAGTGGTGGGCGAGGGCGGCGTGGGGGTCGCCGTCGTCGGCGGTGTGGTCGGTGTGCACGGTGGCGCCGACCAGGCGGGGGACGGCGTGGATGAGGGCGTGCTCGGCCGTGACGGCCAGGGCGTGGGACTCGACCACGGTGAGCTGCGGGTCGACGACGATGTCGGCCTCGGCGCGCAGCGCATGGCCGATCCACCGCATGCGGACCTGCCCGATGTCGCGGACGCCGTCCACGGCGCGCAAAGCGGTTTCGGCGGTGTCGACCAGGGCGGGGTCGACGGAGTCCATCAACCGCCGGTAGACCTCGCGGGTGGCATCCTTCAGCACCATGAGGATCGCGACGGTGATGAGCAGCCCGACGATCGGGTCGGCTGCCCGCCATCCGAGTGCCGCGCCGCCGGCGCCGAGGAGGACGGCGAGCGAGGTGAAGCCGTCGGTGCGGGCGTGCAATCCGTCGGCGACGAGGGCGGCGGAGCCGATCGTGCGGCCGGTGCGGATGCGGCAGCGGGCCACCCATTCGTTGCCGACGAAGCCGACCACCGCGGCGGCGGCGACCGCCCACAGGTGGGTGATGTCGCGGGGCCCGAGGAGCCGGTCGACCGCCTCGTACGCAGCCAGGGCGGCGGATGCGGCGATGGTGAGCACGATGGCGACGCCGGCCAGGTCCTCGGCGCGTCCGTACCCGTAGGTGTAGCGGCGGTTCGCCGCACGGCGGCCCAGGACGAACGCAATGCCCAGAGGGATGGCGGTCAATGCGTCGGCGGCGTTGTGGATGGTGTCGCCCAGCAGCGCGACCGACCCCGACAGCGCGACGACGACCGTCTGGATCACCGTGGTCGCCCCCAGGATGCCCAGGGACAGCCACAGGGTGCGCATCCCCTCCCTGGAGGTCTCCATCGCCGAGTCGACCTTGTCCATGGTCTCGTGACTGTGCGGCGTGACCACATGGGAGACCTGGTGTCGCACCCGCGACCAGCGCGAGCCGTCGCGCTCGTGGCTCTGCGGGTACCCGTGACCGTGGTCATGCCCGTGCCCGGCACCCGGGCCGTCGTGACCATGGTGATGCTGCTGGCTCACAGCGCGCTCGCTTTCGTCGGGCGGCAGGGTGGACGGAGATCCCACCCGCCTATTATGTGCGTATGAATGCACGCATGCATCTATCATCTGCGCAGGGTTCGCAGCCGCGAGAGGTGGGCACTGAGCATTTCCTGGTCGCGGCCGAGGTCCTGGGCGTTCTGGCGGACCGCACCCGCCTGGCGCTGCTGCATGTCCTGGCAGCGAATGAGGCGGACGTCACCTCGCTGGCGGAGGCCGTGGGAGCGGCCCGGCCGGCGGTCAGCCAGCATCTCGCCCGGCTGCGCATGTCCGGGCTGGTGACGACCCGCAAGGAGGGCCGCCGGGTGATCTACACGCTGCCCGACGGGCATCTGCGACGTGTGGTGGCCGAAGCCCTGGAGCTGGCCGATCACCGGCTGGCCGGGCGTGCGCCCCACGCGTGAGGCGCACGCCCGGCCAGGGGCTCAGGCCGCCGCCTGCACCGGTACAGCGGTGGCAGGGTTGAGATGGCCGGTGCGGCGCAGTGCGATCAGTGCCGCCGCGCAACCGCCGCCCACGGCAGCCAGCGCCGCCCAGGGCAGCCACGGTGCGCCCAGGCGGGCGGCGAGGTCGAACAGGGCTCCCACGCCCAGGTTCCCTGCGGCCACCGCGATCCCGGAGACGGTGCTGTACGCGCCGTAGTACGTGGCGACCAGCCGCTCGCCGGACAGCCGGACCAGGGTGTCCATCTCGAACGGGTACAGCAGCGCCGAGCCGACGGCCAGCAGGCACGCGCACAGCACCAGGCCGGCCGTCCCGCCCCAGGCCGACAGGCCGTCGGCCCGATGGTGGGGGCCGAGCAACAGAGGCCGGAAGGCTGCACCCATCAGAACGAGGCCGATCGCGATGGCCTTGGGGGCCTCGAAGCGCTTTCCGGCCCAGGCGGTGAGTCGCAGTTGTCCGGCGACCGAGGTCAGGGCGGAGACCGCGAAAATCACGCCCATGGCGGTGCCGCTGTTGTCACCGAAGAGGGTGCGGGCCTGCAGCGGCAGGGCGAGGTAGGTCTGGAAGGCCAGGAGTTGAAGTGCTCTCCCTCGCGAACGAGGGAGATTCCTGCCTACCTTGCGGTGGCGGGCTTGACGCGACGGGCGCGCCTGACGACTGCCCTTCCGGCAGCCGGGACGAGCGCGAGGCCCATCCGGTACAGGTGAAGGACGTTCATCGATGCGTTGTGGTCGGCGTTGCCGGACCAGCCGCAGTCGGGGTTCTTGCACACGAACAGGGCCTGGTTCTCCCGGCTGCCGGGTGTGGTGCAGCCGCAGGCGGAGCAGCGCTGGGAGGTGCCGGGGGCGGGGACCTTGTGCAGGGTGCCGCCGTGTCGGGCGGTCTTGTACGTCAGCATCATGACGGTTCGGCCCCATGCCTGCCGGCTGATGGCACGGTTGAGGCCGGATTTCTGCGCGACGTTCCTGCCTGGCTGCTCGAGGGTGCCTCTGGCGGACGTGACCATGTTCGTGATGGTGAGTGCTTCGACCACGACCACGCTGTACGTGGCGGCGATGGCGGTCGTGGTCTTGTGCTGCCAGTCGACGGCCCGGCGCTTGGCTTTCGCGCGTAGCCCGGCGATCTGGTCGTAGGTGCGGTGCAGGCGGCGAGACGTCCTCTCGCCGGGCTTGCGGTGCTTCTTGCGCCGGGCGGCCCGCTGCTCCAGACGCAGAAGCCTGGCCTGCTCCGGTTCGGTCAGCCACTCGCCATGGCCGTACGTGGTGCCATCCGAAAGAGCGAGGGGCACGGTGATACCGACGTCGATGCCGACCTCCGGCCCCCGGTGGGGCTCGGGCCGGGCTTCAAGAGTCTGGACGCGGAAGGCGATGTGCCAGCCGAGCGCATCCTTGACCAGCCGCGCCCCGGTGATCCGGTTGTCACCATCGGCCTGTCGGCCCACGGGCAGGTCCTTCGTCCAGCGGAACCGGACCCGGCCGAGCTTGGGAATGCTGACCATCCCCCACCGGCGGTGGACGCGGACGATGTTCAAATCCCGGCCCTGCGGAATGTCCACCGACATCACCGACCGCGAGCGGGCCTTGAAGTCCGGCGCGGCCGCACGCCCTTCCCAGCAGTTCGTCCAGGCCTGGAGGTACGTCTTCAGAACTGCCTGCGCGGCCTGCGCCGCAAGGACGGCGAGGAAGTCGATGTCCTTGCGGGCCTGGCGTATCGCCGCGTCCGCGTTCGCCGGGGTCTGCTTGTCCTTCGGCATCATCTGCCACCACGCGTGCAGCAGATTCCACATCGTGCGTGCCGCATGAGCCTGCTCATCAGCCCCGGCCGAGAGCACCGGGTCCAGCGCCAGCCGGGCACGGTGCCCGAACTGCCGCTTCTCGTACCCGATTTCCACGCTCACGTCGTCACCGTATCATTTGGTTCACCTCACCACGCTGGAACCCGAATCCCGATCTACGCACCGGTTGCCATGTCACATACAACCTTCACGCTCATTTGGTTTTCGTCACCAAGTACCTGCGTCAGGCATTCATGGCAGCCGCCTGCGCCAGTACTCGGCGAAGTCCGCTGCCAGCGCGTCCCCTAAGCGGATGGCATCGACCTGCTCCAGGCCCAAGGGTCTTCCCATGGCATCGGGCCGGCACAGGAGAGGAAGCAAACCGGTCGCCTCCTGCTCGTTCAACAGACGGGGCCACAGCTGTTCGAGGTCGACCTCTGCCACTCTGCAGACGGCTCTTTCCCGACGCCCTCTGATGAGGTTGTCACCCCGTCGGCTTGCATTGCTGTAGAGCAATCAACAGCATCAACTGATATAACGCCAGAAATGGGGACATCCCCAGGCCGTGGGCGGGCCGAGCAGTCCCGCCCCTGATGACTCTGCGGGGTGCCTTGCGCATGTCGGACGTTGCGTACATCGGTCTCACGGTCGTGGTGTTCGCCCTCATCGGTCTGGCTGCCAAGGGGGCTGAACGCCTGTGAGTGCGGACAACATTGTCGGCCTGGTCGTTGCCGCCTGTCTGGTGGTCTATCTGGTCGTCTGCCTGATCTTTCCTGAGAAGTTCTAGGGACGGGCTCAGATGAACGACACCCTCGCCGGCTGGCTCCAGGTGATCGCCCTGGTGGCGGCGCTGGCAGTCTCGTTCCGCCCGTTGGGCGGCTGTATGGCTCACGTCCTGACGACTGGTCATCATTGGCGGGCGGAGCGTCTGATCTACCGGTTGGGTGGAGTGAACGGCGACGCCGACCAGAGCTGGCCGGTCTATCTGCGCAGTGTTCTTGCCTTCTCCGCTGTGTCCGTGCTGTTCCTGTACGGGTTTCTGCGTCTGCAGAACCACTTCCTGCTCTCCCTGGGAATGAAGCCCGTCCCCGCGGACCTGTCGTTCAACACCGCCGCGTCGTTCGTCACCAACACCAACTGGCAGGCCTATTCGGGCGAGTCGACGATGGGCCATCTCGTCCAGATGGCGGGCCTCGCGGTGCAGAACTTCACCTCCTCGGCCATGGGTATCGCCGTGGTCGCCGCACTGATCCGTGGCTTCACCAGGAAGAAGACCGATCGCGTGGGCAATTTCTGGGTTGATCTGACCCGGATCGTCCTGCGCGTGCTGCTGCCCATCGCATTCGTCTTCGCAATCGTTCTGGTGGCCGCAGGTGCCGTGCAGAATTTCCACGGCGTCCACGACATCACCACCATCACGGGAGGTCACCAGAGCCTGACCGGCGGTCCCGTAGCCTCCCAGGAAGCCATCAAGGAACTGGGCACCAACGGGGGCGGCTTCTACAACGCGAACTCCGCCCATCCCTTCGAGAACCCCAATGCCCTCACCAACCTGATCGAGATCTATCTGATGCTGGTGATCTCGTTCTCGCTGCCGCGGACCTTCGGCGCGATGGTCGGCGACCACCGCCAGGGCTACGCGATCCTCGCCGTGATGGGAGTGATCTGGGCTGCCTCGGTCGCCGTCGTGACCGCCAACGAACTGCACACCGTGAGCAGCACGGCCGGGCACGCGGCCGGCGGAATGATGGAGGGCAAGGAGGCACGGTTCGGGATCTGGGCCTCGGCCCTGTTCGCGGTGTCCACCACCCTCACCTCGTGCGGGGCGGTCAACTCCTTCCACGACTCGTACACGCCGGGCGGCGGCGGAATGACGATCTTCGACATGATGCTGGGCGAGATCGCGCCGGGCGGTACCGGCTCCGGCCTCTACGGAATCCTGGTCCTGGCGGTCGTCGCGGTCTTCGTCGCCGGGCTGATGGTCGGCCGTACGCCCGAGTATCTGGGCAAGAAGCTCCGCGGCCGGGAGATGAAGTTCGCTTCGCTCTACATCCTGACCACGCCCGCCCTCGTGCTCGTCGGCGCGGGCCTGGCCATGGCGCTGCCCGGCGAGCGGGCGGCCATGCTCAACACCGGCGCGCACGGGTTCTCCGAGGTCCTGTACGCCTTCACGTCCGCGGCGAACAACAACGGCTCGGCGTTCGCCGGTCTGAGCGCGAACACCGTCTGGTACAACACCACGCTCGGCGTGGTCATGCTGCTCGGCCGGTTTTTGCCGATGGTGTTCGTTCTCGCGCTCGCCGGTTCGCTCGCCGGCCAACAGCCCGTACCGGTCACCGCGGGCACCCTGCCCACCCACCGTCCGCAGTTCGTCGGCCTGCTCACCGGCGTGATCCTCATCGTCGTCGGGCTGACCTACTTCCCGGCCCTCGCACTGGGCCCCATGGCAGAGGGGCTGCGCTGATGTCCACAACCACCGCTTCCGGCCCCACCCGGCCGGGTGCCGGGCCCCGGCAGGACCGGCTCCCGGGCGGGCTGCTGGATCCGAAGCAGCTGCTGAGGTCCTTCCCCGAGGCCCTGCGCAAGCTGAATCCGCGCTCGATGTTCCGTAACCCGGTCATGTTCGTGGTCGGAGTCGGGGCGTTGCTCACCACACTGTCGGCGATCCGGTCACCGAGCGTCTTCGCGTGGGTGATCACCGCATGGCTCTGGCTGACGGCCGTGTTCGCCAACCTGGCCGAAGCCGCGGCCGAGGGGCGCGGCAAGGCACAGGCGGAGACGTTGCGCCGAACCAAGACCACCGTGACGGCCCGGCGTCTCACCGGCTGGCGGCCCGGCGCGACCGACACTGCGGAGGAGGAGGTGCCGGGTGCCGGCCTGCGGCTGGGTGACCACGTGGTCGTCGAGGCCGGGCAGACGATCCCGGGCGACGGCGACGTGGTGGAGGGCGTCGCAAGCGTCGACGAATCCGCCATCACGGGCGAGTCGGCGCCGGTGATCCGCGAGTCCGGCGGCGACCGGTCGGCGGTCACGGGCGGCACGAAGGTGCTCTCGGACCGGATCGTAGTGAAGATCACCTCGAAGCCGGGAGAGACCTTCATCGACCGGATGATCGCCCTCGTCGAAGGAGCCGCCCGCCAGAAGACGCCGAACGAGATCGCCCTCAACATCCTTCTGGCGTCCCTCACGATCGTCTTCCTGATCGCCGTGGTGACCCTGCAGCCGTTCGCCGTCTTCGCGGGGGCCGAGCAGACCATCGTCATCCTCGTCGCCCTCGTCGTGGCACTGATCCCGACGACCATCGGCGCACTGCTCTCGGCGATCGGCATCGCCGGCATGGACCGGCTCGTCCAGCGCAACGTGCTGGCGATGTCCGGACGCGCTGTGGAAGCCGCGGGCGACGTCAACACCCTCCTCCTCGACAAGACCGGCACCATCACGCTCGGCAACCGCCAGGCCGCCGAATTCCTGCCGGTGCACGGGGTGGGTGTCAACGAACTCGCGGACGCCGCCCAGCTGTCCTCCCTCGCCGACGAGACACCCGAAGGCCGCTCGATCGTCGTCCTCGCCAAGCAGCAGTACGCGCTGCGCGGGCGCAGCGAGGGCGAACTGAACCGGGCCGAGTTCGTCCCCTTCACCGCTCAGAGCCGTATGAGCGGAGTCGACCTCAACGATCCGCAAGAGCACCGTTCACTGCGCAAGGGCGCGGCGACCGCGGTGATGCGCTGGATCCGCGACAACGGCGGCCACCCCACCGCCGATGTCGGCCAGATCGTCGACGGCATCTCCGCGAGCGGCGGAACCCCGCTCGTCGTCGGCGTCGTCTCCCGGGACGACGGTACGCAGACCGCTCGTGTGCTGGGCGTCATCCACCTCAAGGACGTCGTCAAGTCAGGCATGCGCGAACGCTTCGACGAACTGCGGCGCATGGGCATCCGGACCATCATGATCACCGGGGACAATGCGCTCACCGCACGCGCCATCGCCCAGGAAGCCGGTGTGGACGACTTCCTCGCGGAAGCCACGCCCGAGGACAAAATGGCTCTGATCCGGCGCGAGCAGGAAGGCGGGAAACTCGTCGCCATGACCGGCGACGGCACGAACGACGCCCCGGCCCTGGCCCAGGCCGACGTCGGCGTGGCGATGAACACCGGCACGTCGGCCGCCAAAGAGGCCGGGAACATGGTCGACCTCGACTCCAACCCGACCAAGCTCATCGAGATCGTCGAGATCGGCAAGCAACTCCTCATCACCAGAGGCGCGTTGACGACCTTCTCGATCGCCAACGACGTCGCGAAGTACTTCGCGATCATCCCCGCGATGTTCGCGAGCGTCTACCCGGGCCTCGACTGGCTCAACATCATGCGTCTGCACAGCCCCACATCGGCGATCACCTCCGCGATCCTCTTCAACGCACTGATCATCATCGCATTGATCCCGCTGGCACTGCGCGGCGTGCGCTACCGGCCGTCCTCCGCCCCCCGACTCCTCAGCCGCAACATCTGGATGTACGGGCTCGGCGGCCTGCTCATGCCGTTCGCCGGCATCAAGCTCCTCGACCTGGTCATCCAGTTCATTCCCGGCCTGCGCTGACGAACGGCCCGACGAGAGGACAAGGCGACCCCCATGGCGTCCACCGCTCTTCCCTCCGTACTCCGCCACCATCTGGCGGCCCTGCGGATGCTGCTCGTGTTCACCGTCGTCACGGGCCTCGCATATCCCCTGCTCGTCACCGGCATCGCTCAGGCCGGCCTCCCCCACCGGGCCAATGGATCACTGCTCACCACAGACGGCAGCCCCGTGGCCTCCCGCCTGATCGGCCAGAACTTCGCCCTGCCCAAGAGAAACCCCCGCGACGCGCACGAGGCTCTGCGCCCGGATCCCGCATGGTTCCAGCCCCGCCCGTCCACCGGTGGCTACGACCCCATCAACTCCGGCGCCTCCAACCTCGGCCCGAACAGCACCGCACTGATCAAGGCCGTCCGGCACCGCCGCGCCGCCATCGCGGCCTTCGACGGCGTGCCCCCGGCGTCCGTCCCCGCGGACGCCCTCACGGCCAGTGGCTCCGGACTCGACCCGGCGATCTCCCCCCAGTACGCCTATCAGCAGGTCGACCGCATCGCAAAAGCCCGGCACCTCGCCCCCGCGCAGGTCAGGAACCTGGTCAACCAGCATGTCCAGGGACGCGTGCTGGGGTTTCTCGGGACGCGGCACGTCAACGTCCTCGAGCTCAATCACGCGCTTGCCGGGCTGACAGGCCAGGCGGTTCCGGCCTTCGGGCCCGCACGCGGCTGACGGTGTCGAATGCCGCCCCGACCTGTTTGGCGCGTTCCGGATCCTCTGGCCCATGACACGCAGCGACGAACGCGGTCGCAGACGCAACGAGACGTCCATCGCCAGCACCAAGCGGCCGTCAGCCCCCCTCGGCAACGGCACCGATGCAAGGCTCGCCGGCTTACGACCTCGGGAGAAATTGAGTTCGAGGTGCGCCGGCATGGTGTTCGGCTGGTGGTTAGTCAGTAGGCGGGGGCGAGGACAAGTTCGGTGCTTGTCCGTGGGCGGCTGGGACGCTTGGCGGCTCTGTCGGAGACCAGGCAGGCGATCGCGATGTGGGTTTCGGCATACGTTTCACGGCGGCCTGTGAACCGCCGGAGCGGAGCCCACTGCCGCAGTTCGGCGTTGGTGTGCTCGACGCAGATCCGGGCCGAGGACTGGCGGCGCCGCGCCTCGCGCCAGGCGTATTTGTCACCGGCGCAGGCTTCGTCCGTCGGCTTCTTCGGCGGGGCGCTAACCTGACGGGGAAACTCCTTGGCCAGCCCCTGATACCCGGAATCGACCCTGGCTTTCACACGGGGGCGATGGCGGAACTGCTCGGCAATGCCCTCGCTGCGGACCGCTGTCTGATCATGCATACGGCCCGGCCGCACGACTCCGGACAACAGCAAGCGTCCTTGGCCGTCGCTGAACGTCGTCGTCTTGAGCGTGTTCTGCCTGCGCTTGCCTGAGACGAATGCCCGGCGGCCGGGCCGGCCCGCCTGCGGGCGGCGGACCTGCGTCTCCGCCCCGTCCATCCGCAGCTCGACCTCCTCGGCCTCGGCATAGGCGAAGACGTCCTCCAACGTCTTCAGCCTCAGGCCGGGCCGGTCGGGGACGGCGAACCCCCGGGCCGCGAGCAGGTTACGGACCTGGCGGATCGCGGCGGAGACAGTGGAGCGGTCCACGTCAAAGAACTCGGCCAGGACCGCGTGCGGCAGCCCGTGCCGCAGGTGGACGAGGGTGACCAGCAGCCGGTCGGCCAAGAGCAGTTTCGGCTTGCGTCCGGCACCCACCGATCGGCGCCGGGGGCCGCCACGCTGATCACGTAGCGCGGACTCGCGCGCTGCCGCCCATGGAGACGCGAGTTCTTCGAGCAACTCGCCAAAATGTGCGCGGGAGACACCGGACAGGGCAGGATGGGAGCAGGCCGCACGGGCCCAGGTCAGCTTCACAACTCACCTAACTCGTGCGGCCCTTCTCATGTCACGCCGCAGTTTCGTATGACCGACCTGCGGTGACAGAGCCGATCCGGTCAGCTGTCGATCGGCAGCAGCTTCTTGATCGCTGCGACGGCGGTCTGCGGTTCGTCGGCGTGGCAGCGGATCGTATGAACCTCCGCGCGCCGCCCCCACAGGCTCACGGTGGTGACTGGTTGGGCCAATTCGACAGTGATCGAAGTTTGCGACGCGATAGCCACGTCCAGTACGCCGTCCTCGGACTTGTTGGCGTCCGGGAAGCGGAGGTCGTAACGAGCGGACGCGATCCGTTCCAGCGGTATCCGCAGATCAAGCCGCGTACCGCGCCGCACCCGCAGCCCGCCCGGCCCCACGACGTGTGGGCGTGTGACGGCGGCGGCGTGCAGCCCCAGCACCAGAAACACCGTGTAGAGGTCGAGAAGCAGCATGACCAGGTGGGCGACCGGATACGCGGCGAGCATGAAGGACACCCCGACCGTCTCGACCACGAACACGAAAACCAGCCCATACGCCGTTGACGCCTGAGCACGCGCATACCCGACAGCGATGTCCGCGTCCCCGACTCCGTTCGAGCGCCGAGCCACCCACAGTCCGAGGCTCGCCATCCACCGCCCCTCGTGTGCCGCCAGCCGTCTCGTCTGTGTGATGAGTACCCCGATCCCCATGTGTCTCAGTGAATCAGAAGGACCCTCGAATTCCTCCCCAAGTCGTTACCTGACGGCTCGCTTCACGGCGCTGCGGGACTTTTATGCGCAGGCGGCTGAGCCTGGATCCACCGGCTTGATGTCTGTGGACAGTTTCTCGGGGAACGAAGAAGTGCCTTGTGACCTGCGATGATGGGGTTTCTCTAGGACCACA